>JADLHM010000014.1 GCA_020848745.1 Deltaproteobacteria bacterium
CGCCTCGTCGATCGCTGGATCGACCTCGCCACCGAACGCTCCGACCTCCAACTCGCGCAACGCACCGAAGCAGCGAAGCCGATCAAGCGCCGCTGATCACACCCGAGAACCCGGCACTCTCCAGTTAGATTAGCAGGTTGCTGAAAAAGGGCGATCTGCTTCGGGCATGCGGGGCTTCCCAGACGAGCGCGCGACGTCATAAGGTCGCTCCCGATGAACGGCGCCCGCCGCATCCTCATCATCGGCAGCGGCTTCGGCGGCCTCGGCCTCGCCATCCGCTTGAAGCGCGCCGGGATCGACACCTTCACGATCCTCGAGAAGGACGCGACCCTCGGCGGCACCTGGCGCGACAACACCTACCCCGGCGCCGCCTGCGACGTGCCCTCCATGCTGTACTCGTTCTCCTTCGAGCCGAAGACGGACTGGAGCCGGAAGTGGTCGCCCCAGGCCGAGATCCACGCCTACATGGAAGAATGCGCCCGTACGAACGACATCTTGCCGCACATCCGCTTCGGCGTGGAGGTGGCGGGGGCGCGCTTCGACGAGACCCGCGGCACGTGGACCGTCCGGACGCCGGCGGGCGAGGAGCTCGTGGCGGACGTGCTGGTGAGCAGCGTCGGCCAGCTGCACAGGCCGCAGATCCCGAAGATCGCCGGCATCGACGCGTTCCGGGGTCCGTCGTTCCACTCGGCGCGCTGGCGCCACGACGTCGATCTCGCCGGCAAGCGCGTCGGCGTGATCGGCAACGCCGCGAGCGCGATCCAGTTCATCCCCGAGATCGCGAAGGCCGCCGGCCGGCTCACGATCTTCCAGCGCAGCGCCAATTGGATGATCGCGCGCGGCGATCGCCCCTTCCGCCCGTGGGAGCACTGGGTGCTGGAGCACGTGCCGGGCGCGCTCCGGGCGTATCGCGCGTTCCTCTGGGGCTTCGCCGAGCTCCTGCTCTACCCGGTCATGCGCCGGCAGCCGATGCTGGCGCGCGTCTACACCAAGTGGGCGCTCGACAACCTGAACGACCACGTCGTCGACCCGGAGCTGCGCGCGCGCCTCACCCCCGACTATCCGATCGGCGGCAAGCGCATCCTGATCCACGACGACTTCTTCCCCGCGCTCAACCGGCCGAACGTGGACCTCGTGACGACGCCGATCGCGCGCGTCGCCGAGAACGGGGTCGTCACGGCCGACGGCGCCGCGTATCCGTGCGACGTGCTGATCTTCGCGACCGGCTTCCGTACCAGCCCCTTCCTCGCGCCGATGACCCTCGAGGGCGTCGGCGGACGGAGCCTCGAGGCCGACTGGGCGCACGGCGCGCGGGCCTACTTCGGCCTCACGATGACCGGCTACCCGAACCTCTTCATGCTGTACGGTCCGAACACCAACCTCGGGCACAACTCGATCGTCTTCATGCTGGAGTGCCAGATCGCCTACGTCCTGGACGCGATCCGCTGGCTGATCGAGGACGACCTCGCGTACGTCGACCTGAAGCCCGAGGTAATGGAGGCGTTCAACGAACGGCTGCAGCGCGACCTCGCCGGCACGTCGTGGGCGGCCGCGCCGGAGAGCTGGTACAAGGACGCCGGCCGCATCACCAGCAACTGGCCGTACTCCACCTTCGAATACTGGCGGCGGACGCGGGCGCTGGTGCACGCCGACTACCGGGCGGAGCCGCGGCGCTCGGCGTCGAGCGGCGACGACGCGCGCGGCGGGATCACGAGCGGCGCCGCGACCCGCAGCGCCGCGGCCTGAGCTCGTCTCACCACACGCCCGGCACGAGCCGCGCGCGCACGCGCGCGGCGTACGCGTCGTAGCCCGCGAGCGCGCCGCGCAGGAAGCGCTCCTCGATCCCGATCCGCAGCACGAGAAGCCCGATCGGGACCAGCGCCACGAGCGCCCCGGCCGTCGATCCGAGCCAGAGCGGCATGCCGGCGAGGAGGAGCGCCGCGCCGGCGTACATCGGATGGCGGACAACGGCGTACGGCCCGCGCTCGACGACGTACTGGCCGCGCTCGGCCTGCGACCGCACGACCGGGATGGCGAACGCGTTCGCGCGCATCGCCGCCACGATGATCCCCCATCCCGCGAGCACGAGGCCGAGCCCGAGCACCTCGACCGCCGCCCCCGGCGGCGGCAGCAGGCGGAGCGCGAACACGTCCCACGGAACGAAGCGGACCGTGCCGAAGAAGGCGGCGACGAAGAGCAGCACGACCACCCGGTCGGCGTGCGGCTGGCCGCGCTGGACGGGCGGCCGAAGGCGCTCGGCGAGGAGCGCCGGGTCCGCGCGCGCCAGCACCATCATGCTCGCGATCGCCGCCGCGAGCGACACGCCGACGAGCGTCCACGCCGCGCGCCAGGCGAGGACGCCCGGCGGGCGGAACAGCAGGAGGGCGAGCAGCGCCGGCTGCAGCAGGGCTCCGAGCGCCGCTCGGAGCCCCGGAAGCGACTTCGCGCGCGTCATCGTTCGCGAAGTACACGGTCGGCGCGCCGCGCCGCAACGCGGGCGCGCCGCGCCGGGCGTCTCCCTTCGTCGCCTTCGACTCCCGGAGCGGCCCGGCTCGTGACCCGTGAAGCCCGCCTCGCGGCGGCGAACGACATCATGTAGATACGGGCCATGGCCAACCCCATCGCGATGCGATCGAGCAACCCCGCCCTCACCGACGAGACCTTCCGCGGCACCCGCGCCGGCTTCGGCGCGGACGCCATGACCATCCAGGGCACCGTCAACAAGACCGGCTTCGCGCTCGTCATCCTGATGGTCACCGCGTCCTACACCTGGAACCTCGGCGTCGCCGACCCGCGCGTCCCGGCGTTCACGATGGTCGGGATCCTCGGCGGCCTCGTGCTCGCCATGGTGACGATCTTCAAGAAGGAGTGGGCGGGCACGACGACGCCCATGTACGCGGCGCTCGAGGGCCTCGCGCTCGGCGGCATCTCGGCCACCTTCGAGGCGCGCTTCCCCGGCCTCGTGAGCCAGGCGGTGTTCCTCACCTTCGGGACGCTCGGCGCGCTGCTGCTCGCCTACCGCTCCGGGCTCATCCGGGCGACCGAGAACTTCAAGCTCGGCGTCTTCGCGGCGACCGGCGGCATCGCGATCGTCTACCTCGTCAACTTCGTGATGGGCTTCTTCGGCTCCGGCATCCCGATGATCCACTCGAGCGGCACGGTCGGCATCGTGTTCAGCGTGGTGGTGGTGGGCGTCGCGGCGTTGAACCTGGTGCTCGACTTCGACTTCATCGAGCACGGCGCAGAGAGCGGCGCGCCGAAGTACATGGAGTGGTACGGGGCGTTCGGCCTCCTCGTCACGCTCGTCTGGCTCTACCTCGAGATCCTGCGCTTGCTCGCGAAGCTGCAAGAGCGGCGCTGACCCCCGTCGCCCGCGATCGTCGCACGGCACGCGTCCGCGTCGCGGCGGCGCCGCCACGCACCGTCATCGCGGTTGCGTTCCTCGCCGCGCGTTGTATTGCTGCCGCTCCGACTGGAGAGGTGGCATGGCCGTGGACCCCCTGCTTTCCCCCTGGCTGATCCTGATCCCGAGCGTCGCTCTCGGAGCGTTCCTGGGCATCGTGTTCGAGCGCACCCGCGGCACCGCCGCGAAGCGCGCCGCCAAGTTCGAGGCCGATCTGGTGGAGGCGCGCTCCGCGCTCATGCGCTACCGCGATCAGACCAAGCACCACTTCGGGAAGAGCGCGGAGCTGCTCGGCAAGATGGCGACCGACTACCGCGAGTTCCTCGACCACTTCGTCACGGGCGCCGAGGAGCTCTGCGGCCCGAACATGAAGGAGATCGACGCGAGCGGCCTCGACCAGCGGCTGCTCGGAACGAGCGCGCCCGCGCCTGCCGCCGTCGCGCCCGGCACCGCGGCGCCGGGTGCTCCCCTCACGAGCGGCGCGACCGTCCCGATCAAGACCGTGACCCCGGCGCCGATCAAGCCCGCGACCGCCGCGCCGATCGCGACGGCTCCCGCGGGGATCGGCACGCTCGCGACGGACCCGCTCGCGGAAGACGCCGGCAGGTAGCGAGTGTTCGGCCCGTCTTGCCGGGCCGCGCCGCGACCCCGGTGAACTGGTCGAGCGCGGCGGTCAGGTCAGCGGGGAGGCCATGACCTCCCCGCCGCGTTTGGGAGGGCCGGCTCTGCGGGGGGTTCCGCCCCCGTCCTGACCGTCCGATCACCGCGAAACCACCTCCGGAGAGCCAGAAAACTCCGGAAAGCCAGAAAATCGTGCGCTGACGGCAAAACTTCCGGCAGCTACCATTGAGGCCGCTTTGCCAAGGGTGTTAGGAACCGTCGGTTCCGCCTGCACCGAAACGACGCACCAAATCCCCCAGGAGACGGATCGAATGGCCGAGAAGTCGGTGAGCCCCGCTGGAGAAGCGTTCCCCCTCCCTACTCGCGAAGAGTACGCCGCCGAGATGAAGCGGCTCGAAGGTCTGGCCAAGGCCGCCCGCGCCGAAGGCAAGGAGGTCGTCGTGGTCATGGGCGTCGGGTTCGTCGGCGCCGTGATGGCCGCGATCGTCGCCGACACCGTCGACAGGAAGACCAAGAAGCCGAGCAAGTTCGTGATCGGATGCCAGCGTCCGAGCCCCCGGAGCTACTGGAAGATCCCGCTGCTGAACCGCGGCGAGTCGCCCGTGAAGGCCGAAGATCCCGAGGTCGATCCGATGATCCGCCGCTGCGTCCTCGAGAAGCGGACGCTGACCGCGACCTTCAACTCCGACTGCCTCGCGCTCGCCGACTGCGTCGTCGTCGACGTGCAGTGCGACTACTCGAAGCACGACCTCGGCCAGATGCGCACCGGCGAGGTCGAGATGGCGGCGCTCGAGGCCACCATCAAGACGATCGGCGAAAAGATCCAGCCGAATTGCCTCACGCTCATCGAAACGACCGTCGCCCCGGGGACGACCGAGTTCGTCGCCATGCCCATCCTCCTGAAGGCGTTCGCGGCGCGCGGCATCGACAGCGAGCCGCTCCTCTCGCATTCCTACGAGCGCGTCATGCCCGGCCGCGAGTACGTCGCGAGCATCCGCGACTTCTGGCGTGTCTGCAGCGGCGTCGGCCCCGAAGCGCGCGAGCGCGTCGTGAAGTTCCTGAACGAGGTGCTGAACACGGAGAAGTTCCCGCTCACCGTCATGGACCGCCCGATCGAGTCGGAGACGGCGAAGATCGTCGAGAACTCCTACCGCGCCACCATCCTCGCCTTCCTGAACGAGTGGAGCCTCTTCTCGGAGCGCAACGGCGTCGATCTGGTGAAGGTCATCAAGGCCATCAAGATGCGGCCGACCCACAACAACATGATCTTCCCGGGCCCCGGCATCGGCGGATACTGTCTGCCGAAGGACGGCGGCCTCGGCTACTGGGCCTACAAGCACATCCTCGGCTTCGACGACGGCGACCAGGTGTTCAAGCTGAGCACGACGGCGATCGACATCAACGACACGCGCGGCCTGCACGTCGCGACCCTGACGCGCGATGCCCTCCGCAACATGGGCCGCTACATCGCCGGGGCCGAGGTGGCGCTGCTCGGCGCGAGCTACCGCCAGGACGTCGGCGACACGCGCTACTCGGGCTCCGAGGTCGTGGTGCGGCGGCTGACGGAAATGGGCGCGGACGTGCGCGTCCACGACCCGTACGTCGAGCACTGGTGGGAGTTCGAGGCGCAGGACGACTACCCCGCGCCCGGCCACTCGCTCGCCCGCTTCTTCCGCAATCAGGACCACCTGAAGGATCTCCGCATCCAGCCCGATCTCTCCGCCACCCTGAAGGGCGTGGAGGCGGTCGTGCTCGCCGTCCCGCACGAGCCGTACCTGAAGCTCGAGCCCGAGGATCTCGTGAAGATGACGGGCGGCCCGGTCGCGGTCGTCGACTGCTTCGGGATCCTCGACGACGCGAAGATCCGGCGGTTCTTCGAGCTCGGGTGCGAGGTGAAGGGGCTCGGTCGCGGGCACATCCAGCGCATCAAGGCGGAGGTGCGCGAGTCGGCGTAGCGGCGCATCGCGATCGCGACCGGCGTCTCGAGGGAGAAGGTCCGGGCGCCGATCACGCGCGACTCACGTGGCGCGTCGGTGAGATCCGGCGCCACGATGAAGTCGATCTCACCGGCCGCGCAGGCGAGCTTCACGAAGCTCGATCCCTCGACGTAGTCCGACGCGATCGCCGCCGCGCGATCGTTCAGACGGGGAGAGAGATGCGGCAGCAGCTGCGGGTCCTTCAGGAAGACATCGATGTCCCGGCTCGTGCGATGCGCGTAGTGCAACATGAGCACGGTGCCGCCGCCGAGCGCCCAGTCGGGCACTCGCAAGTCGTCGAGCAGGCGCGCCGCCTGCTCAAGCAGCGTCAGCCAACTCGGCGAGCCAGCCGTCGATTCCGTCATGATCTCGTTCGTCGGGAGCGAAGCAATCGCGGTAGGTCGCCAGAGTCCGAAAGGCGGTCAGCTCGTGCGCCAGCATGAAACGCAGCATCGCCTCGCGCGACACATCCTCGAAGAACGTGCGGACGTGAGACATCCACCGCTCCGCGCGCGGGTCGCCGCGCAGGCACGCGGCGAGCGTCTCCGAGTCGATCGCCCGTCGCCAGGACGCATTCACGGTGCCGAGCACGAGGGCGTCGACGTTTGCCATGCTTTCCACTGTACGGGAACCTCCCCGTGCGCTCAATTGCCGGCTCCCTGACCGATCCAACGGAATTGCCGTGCCGCGCCACCAACGGGACGGCGCTGGCGCCGGCGGCACCGCTCGCATACAGCCCCGCAGCATGGCCACGCGGGTGATCATCTGCGGCGCAGGCATCGGCGGGCTCACCGCCGGCATCGCGCTCCGTCAGCGGGGCTTCGGCGTCCGCATTCTCGAGCGGGTGGCGAGGATCGAGCCCGTCGGCGCGGGCATCACGGTGCAGGTGAACGCGATGCGCGTGATGCGGCGGCTCGGGTTGGCCGACGCGATCGCCGCGGCGGGAGCCCTCGTCACGCGGGGCGCCATCCGCGGCATCGACGGGAGGGTGATCCGTTCGATGGACCAGGGGGATCTGGCAGCGCGCTACGGGGCGCCGTTCGTGGCGATCCATCGCGCACGACTCCACGAGGTCCTGCTGAAGGCGTTCGACGGCGAGGTCGTGACGGGGGCGGCGGTCGCGGGCGTCGTCGCCGCCGACGACGGCGCGGTCGTGAAGCTCGTCGGGAACGCGACTCACGATGCGGCGATCCTCGTCGGCGCCGACGGCCTGCGGTCGACCGTGCGAGAGGCGCTCTTCGGGGCGGAGGCGCTTCGCGCCGCCGCGCAGGTGAGCTGGCGCTGCGTCTGTCCGGGCGCGGCGGCAGGCGGCGATCCCGGCGGCGAGACGTGGGGACCGGGCGCGCGCTTCGGCTTCGTGCCGATCGGCGACGGCGAGGTCTACTGGTACGCGGCCATGGACAAGATACGGGCGCCGTCCGAGCGCGTCGAGCAGCACGCCGCGCTCGCGGGCATCTATCGGGACTGGCACGCGCCGATCCCGGAGCTGCTGCGCGCGACGCATCCCGCGCAGGTGATCCGCACCGAGCTCTTCGACCGTCCCCCGACGCGCACCTGGGGCCGCGGCGCCGTGACGCTCCTCGGCGACGCCGCGCACCCGATGACGCCGAACCTCGGACAGGGCGGCTGCCAGGCCATCGAGGATGCGTGGATCCTCGCCCGCGAGCTCGCGCGCGACCCGTCGCCCGCCGGGCTCCGCCGCTACGAGTCGCTCCGCCAGCCACGCACGCGCCGCTTCGTCGAGGAATCGTGGCGCTTCGGGAAGATGGCGCAATCGTCGAGCCCGCTCGTGACGCGCGTCCGTGACTTCGCGATGCGCCGGCTCCCCGAGCCGCTCATGCGGCGCTCGCTCGC
This sequence comes from Deltaproteobacteria bacterium, assembly GCA_020848745.1. Classification (NCBI taxonomy): domain Bacteria; kingdom Pseudomonadati; phylum Myxococcota; class Myxococcia; species Deltaproteobacteria bacterium. Next base: position 7,855 of record JADLHM010000014.1, read on the forward strand.
CTGGTCGTTCGACTTCGACCCGGACGCGTGACCCGACGTTCCGGTCAACGCGACGGCGAGGTGTCGTCCGGAAGCGGCGGGCCGAGCCGGTCGATCTCGGCCCAGAGCGCGGCGAGGTCGAGCGTGAGCCCCGGACACGCGGGGACGGCGAGCGTGCCCTCGGCCGCGGCGACCGCGCGGACGTACCGGCCGTCGGCGCCGAGCGCGAGGATCTCGAGCACCCGTCGTTCGGGGTCGACGAGCCAGTACCAGCGGACGCCGAAGGCCCCGTAGTCGCCGACCTTGTCGATGCGATCGCGGCGCGCGTCACGCGCGGTCGGCGACAGCACCTCGACGACGACGTCGGGCGGCGTGCGAACCGCGCCCCGACCCGGCGGCACGGCACCGCCCGGCAAGTACAGGCTGACGTCGGGCTTCCGACCGCACCGCGCGCCGACCACGAGCTTCGCCTCGGAGGCGAACACGAAGCCGCCGCGCGTGCCGAGCCAGGCCCCGAGCGTGCGGACCAGCCAGGACACCGCGATCTCGTGCACCAGGTCCGGCATCTCCTCCTCCACGAGGCAGCCGTCGACCAGCTCGCCGGGCTCGTCCTCGGGAAGAGCGACCCATTCGGCGACGGTCATGCGGCGCGCGTCGTCGGCTGGGTGCTCGTGAGGGTCCTGGGCCATGAGGTCGGACGGTACCATGGAGGCGAGAATGCACACCACGCCGCGATCGCGCGACGCTACGCGTAGCCGTCGCTGGCGGGATCGAAGGTGCCCGGCCCCGTCAGCGCACCGCGAAGGACGACGACGCCGACACGCCGGGCAGCCCCGCGACGACCGGCGCCGCCGCGAGGAGATAGTTCGTCGCCGCCAGCGTCTCGCCGTCACCGAAGCGCGCCAGGAAGCGGCCGCGGCCGGCCGTCATCACCGTCTCGTCGTGCGAGGTCACGAACCCGTCCATCGGGACGGCCGACACGACGACCTGGACGCCGCCGACGGTCGCCGTCCCCCCGGCCCAGAGGCGGCGCTCGCCGGCGCTCGTCGCGGCGCTCATGCGGAGATCGAGCGCGAAATCGAAGAGGACCGCGTCGCCGCGCACGTCGGTGAACGCGAACGCGAGCTGCGGCGGCGGAGCGAGCACGGCGAAGAGCGCCGACGCTCCGTCCGCGCCGACGAGCTTCCCCGACTTCACGAGCCGCCCGTTCACGGCGCGATACGCGCGCGCGAGGACCTTCCCGACGGAAGTCCGGAAACGCTCGGGAACGCCGCCCGGCAGGTTGGCGAACGCGATCGGGAGGGTCGCGAGCGGCGCCCCGTCGATCGCCGCGAGCGCCGCCCGCCCGTCGTCCGCGAAACCGACCGCGGCGTCGAAGAGCGCCTCCTGCGCGCTCGCCTGGAAGGCGGCGAGATCGTCGGCGAGCGCGTCGGCGGCGAGCGTCGAGAGGCCCCGGATCCGGATGCCCCCGTCGAACGCGTCCGCTTTCGCGAACAGCGTCGACCGCGCGCCGTCGAGCGCCACCCGCAAGGCCTCGAGCCGCACCTTCCCCGCGCCCTTCAGCTGCGTGAGCGCTGCCTTCTCGGTGACGGCCGACGCCGCGCCGGGCGCCACCACTAGAGCCAGCACGACGGCCGTCACGAATCGCAGACGCATATCGGCTCTATAGCCTCGAGGAGGCCTCGGAGGACACCCTCGGGGGGGCGTACACGGTCGATGGATCGACGTAGCGCGTTCGTTCAAGCTTCGGGCGGCGAGTGATCGACGGCGTCGATCGTCGTGAGGTCCGGAACCGGCTTCCCCGTCACACGGGCATAGAGAACGTCCGGATCGAGGTCTGGGCCCCTCGGCCAGTTGATCGTTCCGAGATCGACGTTGACTTGCACTTCGGCGAATCGCCGCTCGTCTCTCAGGGGCGCAAAAACGCCGTCGAACGAGACGAGATCGGCCATGTCGATCTCGCCAACGACCCCATCCTCGAAGCGCAGGTACAACCGATACCCCCCAGCGCGCGGACCTCGACGACATCCTTCAACATGCCCTACTCCAGCGGAGGGATGGATCGGAGCGGCGCGTGCCGCCTCGCCAACTCCCAGTCGGCGCGGAGCTCCTCCTGATGCTGTACCGCCCACTCCGTGACGAGCGCGAGCGCCTTCGGCGACAATCGTCCCCGAAGAACCCCGAGCGTCTCGATGGCGACGATTGCCTTCTGATCAGCGTAGCGAACGTGGACCTCATATGGGAGAGTGGCACCGCCGAGCAACCTGGAGCTCCGCCGTCTTCGACGTCAAGAAAGGCGCCGAGGCCTCAGCTCGGCGGCACGTCCCGAGAGCCCGGCCGCGTGAGCCCGAGCTCCTCGAACATCCACGCCGGGCGCGAATCGAACTCGTCGCGCCGCACCTCGGTCAGCACGTCGTCGAGCGCGCACACGCCGGCGCGCACCTTCTCCATCGCGTCCCAGTAGAGCGTCGTCATGTCGCACGTCTCGACCGCCATGCGCTTCAACGCCTCGGCCGTCGCCCCCTTGGTCGCGATCACCTTCCGCATGGCGTCGTCCGGCACGCAGATCTCGTGGGTGCCGATGCGGCCGCGGAAGCCGATGTCGTTGCAGCGCCCACAGCCGCGCCCGCGGTAGAGCGTGAGCGGTGTCCCGGGGTCGACGCCGACCAGCAGCCGCTCCTGCGCGTCCGGCTCATAGGCCTCCCTGCACTCGCGACAGAGCCGGCGCAGCAGGCGCTGGGCGCAGACCAGCACGAGCGACGAGCTCACCATGAACGGCTCGATCCCCATCTCGACGAGCCGCACGATCGTCGACGTGGCGTCGTTGGTGTGGAGCGTCGAGAGCAGCACGTGGCCCGTGAGCGCCGCCTCGACCGCGATCTCCGCGGTCTCGAGGTCGCGAATCTCGCCGACGAGGATCACGTCCGGGTCCTGACGCAGATAGCTCCGCAGCGCGCGTTGGAACGTGAGACCGATCTCGCGGTTCACCTGCATCTGGTTGATGCCCGGGAGGGTGTACTCGATCGGGTCCTCGGCCGTCTGGATGTTGAGGTCGGGACGCTGGATCTCGTTCAACGCCGCGTAGAGCGTCATCGACTTCCCGGAGCCCGTCGGCCCGACGTGCAGGATCATCCCGTACGGCGTCGCGAGCTTCTCGTGGTAGAGCTTCAGGTGCCGGGGCGAGAACCCGAGGTCGGTGAGCGGCAGCACCGCCTTCTTCTTGTCGAGGATGCGCATCACGACCTTCTCGCCGTGGTGCATGGGCGCGGTCGCGACGCGGAGGTCGACGTCGAGCCCCTTCGACGAGAACTTCTTGAAGGCGATACGGCCGTCCTGCGGCAGGCGGCGCTCGACGATGTCGAGCTGCGCCATGATCTTGATGCGCGAGACGAGCGGATGAATGAGGCGCGCCTGCGGGAAGCGGTTCACGACCCGCATGTTGCCGTCGACGCGGTAGCGAACGACGACCTCGCTCTCGCGGGGCTCGACGTGGATGTCCGAGGCGCCCATCGCGTGGGCGTTCTCGATGAGCTGGTTCACGAGCCGGATGACCGGACCCGATCTCTCGTCGGCGGCGGCCGCGACGGCGACCTCCACCGGAGCCGGCATCGCGATGGCGCCGTTGTCGGCCTCCATGACCGCGGCGGCGCCGGGCGTCGCCTGCCCGGCGGCGGCGCCGTCGAAGACCGCCGCGATGTTCGCCGGCTCGGTGACGCCGATCTCGAGCTTGCCGCCCGCCCCGCCGACCCGGCGCAGGATCTGCTGCAGCTCCCAGTTGAGCGGGTCGCTCAGCACGAAGGAGCGGCTGCCTGCCGCGTCACGCATGGCGGCGACGTGGTTCGCCTTGCAAAACGGCACCGGCAGGACCCCGAGCGCGATCGCGTCCGCCTGCAGCCGGCCGCGATACGGCAGCTCGAGGAACGCGGCGAGCTCCTCGGCGATCTTCGCGGGCGTGGCGCCGAGCTCCTCGGCGACGCCGTAGAGCTCGAGCGGCGCCAGCTGGGTCAGGCGCTGCGCTTGGGCGGGCGCGAGGCCGAGTGCGTCGGCGAGGTGCTGCTTGAAGCGCGTGACGTTCGACGACGCGCCGGTCTTGGGTGTGGCCTTCTGGCGCTCGAGATCGCGGAACCAGGCGTTGGTCTTGACGTGCGCGGCGACCTTCTCGAGGAGGTCGTCGTCGGCGACCGGCTTCGTCAGGCACTCGACGGCGCCGAGCGCGACCGCCCGCGTCGTGTCGATCGGCGCATCGGAGGCGCCGAGCAGCACGACCGGCAGATACGAGAGCTCCTTGCTTTCCTGGAGCTTTGCGCAGACGGCGTAGCCGTCGAGGTCCGCCATCCCGACGTCGAGCAGGAGCAGGTCGGGGCGAACGGTCGAGATCACGCGCAGCGCGCGCTCGCCGCTCTCGGCGACCATGACGTCGTACCCGGCGTCGCCGAGGAGCGCCTCGAGGGACTGCAATACCTCGAGGTCGTCGTCGACGCAGAGCACGAGCGCCGGAAGGCTGTTGGCCGCCGGCACCTGCCGCGGGATGCTCATCGTCGCCTCAGTCGAAGAGGTGGCGCTCGCTCTCGAAGAGCACGCGCACGCGTTCGGCCGCGGCTTCCAGCTCCGCGTCGAGCGCTTCTCTGCCGTCGGCGCCGTCCGACTCCGGGTGCGCCAGCGACCCGTAGCCGATCTCCATGGCGATGCGGTCGGCGCGCGCGACGCACACCGCGAGCGGGGACGGGTTCGCCTCGTGATGCGCCCGGATGCCTTCGGCGATGGCGACTTCGAGGCCCCACTTCTCGGCGAGGCGACCGCCGACCTCGGCGTGCGTGGTGCCGAACAGGCTGCGCTCGGTCGTCTCGTCGAACACGCCGAGCGTGGCGAACGCCTTCGGGTTCGACAGGTGCATGACGAGCTTCCCGATGTCGTGCAGGAGGCCCGCGATGAACGCGTCGCCGGCCGCCACGCCGCCGATCGTCTTGCCGATCTCGTCCGCCGCGAGCGCCGTCGCGAGCGAGTGCGCCCAGAGCGACTGCGCGACCCGATCGTCGGCGCGATACGCCGCACGCGCCGACGCCGCGATCAAGATGCGGCGGAGCGCACGGAGCCCGACCGTGGCGATCGCCTCCTGGAGCGTCCGCGGCGGCTGCCGGCGGAGGTAGGTCACCGAGCGCGACATGGCGAGCACCCGCGCGGCGAGCGCGGGATCGGTCGCGACCACGCGGGCCAGGTCCTCGGAGCTGCTGTCGGGATCACGAGCGAGCGCGAGCGCACGGGCCGCGGCGGCGGGAAGCGGGGGAAGGTCGCAGGTCGCCGCGAGGTCGTCGACGAGCCCGCTCAGATTGGAGTCCATGGCAGAGTCGATCATCGGGGTAACGCACCGCAACCGACGTGCCGGGCTCCGCGGCGACTGAGCTTCCTACGCAACTTCCCGGTATTTCTCGAATACCGCGAGCGCACACGGGGAATCGGCAGCGTCACGGATCGGATGGCGCCGCACAGATTCGAACGCGGCACGGCCGGATAAGGGTCAGCCATTGTTGCCCTTGCCGCCCTTGCCATTGCCCCCGCCGCCGTGGTCATGGCCGCCGCCGCCCTTGTGGCCGCCGCCGCCTTTGTCACCGCGGCCGCCCTTGTGGCCGCCCCCACCCTTGTCGCCGCCGCCACCCTTGTCGCCCCCACCGCCTTTGTCACCGCGGCCGCCTTTGTCGCCGCCGCCGCCCTTGTCGCCGCCGCCGCCTTTGTCGCCCCCGCCACTACCCTTGTCGCCGCCGCCATCTCCGTCGTGCGTGTCGTCCTTGGCATGCTGCTCTTCCCCGGAGTCCCAGTAGTGCTTCGAGCAGCCCATCATCGGTGCGCGCAGATCCCTCGGATCGTCCTTCAGCCAGACGTAGGAGCCGCCCGACGGACACGTCGGCATGCCGCTCATGTAGCCGCTCTCTACGAGCTCCTGGACCGTGAGGCACGCCTTCCCCGTCTCGGCGATGCAAGCGCGCGCCGCTTCCTCGACGTTGTGGCGGTTCGCGATGCACTGCGCTTCACGACCGCGTTCCGTGTACGACGCGTACTGCGGGATGCCGATCGCAGCCAGCACGCCGACCAACGACACCGCGACCAACACCTCGACGAGCGTCGTGCCCCGCTGCCCCCGGACCGCGACGCTCATTGCCGCGCCTCGGGAGCGCGTTGCGTTGCGCTCACACGCAACGAGCGCAGGCTGTGCGCCGCCGGATTCGGACATTCGACGATCGTGTCGTCGTCGGTATGGCTCACCAAGTACGGGCGCTGCGTCAACGGTTCGACCATCTCCCCTCCGCGGTAAGTGCCGTACTGGAGCAGGCTCGAGATCTTCCAGAGTGTGTCGATGCACGCGTCGGTGTCCTCGTCGGTCTCCGTCGCGCCGATCCGAATCGACGGCGGTTCCTTGAAGGCACTCCGCAGCGCCGGCAGCTGGGTGACGAAGACGACGAGACACACGACCGCCACGATCGTCCCGGTATGTCGACGCGTCGGCGGGGTGAGGGCAGCGTTCGGAGGCGGAGCTTCGACGTTGTCGCGGATGGCCGCCGCCGCCAGATCATCGGCGGCTCTCAGGTCCTCCTGAACGGAATCGCCATGCCCATCGTGGTCCGTCATGCGCACCTCCCCCGGACCGTGTTATCGGCAGGGGTGCGCCGATCCTTGACGGCGTGTCGCGAAGACCGGCGGCCCGCATGCGACCTCGCGTGCGGCGTGCGTCGTGCGGCGCGTGCGATCGCTCCCGAAAAGGCACGCCGCCGGCCTGTTCAAGTGCCGATCCGCACCCGCCGATACTCCCTGCCGAGAGCTCCAGATCGGCCGTGGCCATGACCGAATCTCTATCACCGGCACGCGAGCCGTCCGCGACGGAGCAAGCCGCATGGCGCACGGCGTACTGGGCCGAGCAGGCCCGCGTCGTCGAGCAGCGGCTGCCGCTCACGACCGCGATCTACCTCGCGATGGTCGGCGGCGCGATCGCCATCGAGACGGCCTTTCCCGAGCGGCGGCTCACCGCGCTCGGCTTCTACGGCATCCACGTCGTCGTGTCGGTGTTCTGGCTCGCCGTCGCGCGGCTGCGCCCCGCGCGCTTGCGCATCGACGTCGCGGCCGTCGCCTTGGCGGTGTCGTGGAGCGCGGTCTTGACCGCCTACACCTCCCTGGTCGTTCCCAATCCCGAGCGACTCGGCAGCGGCCAGATCTGTCTTCTCTACGGCCTCTTCTTCCTCCTCCCCTGGCGCTGGACGCACCAGCTTGCGGTTTCGATCGCCGCCCTCCTCGGGATCGCCGTGACGGCTCTCGTCGCGACCAATCCCGAGCAGCTCGCCTACGGCTTCGTGGTCGTCGTGACGGGCGCCGTGACGTCCGTCGGCGGGGTCGTGTATCTCGACCGCTATCGCTTCGACGAATTCGTTCGCACCGCGCAGCTGACGCGCGCCTCGCGCGAGAAGGAGGAGGAGGCCGAGATCGCCGCCACCCTGCTGCGCGTGTCGGAGACGCTGAGCGAGCGGGCGAACCAGCCGGACCTGCTGGCGCACCTGACGCGCATCGCCGTCGAGACGGTCGGCTGCGACTGGGGCACGACCTTCGCCCTCGACGAGCGCGACGCGGTGTACCGCCTTGCCGGCATCTTCGGCGAGGACCCAGGCGTACGCGAGGAGATCGAGGTCGCCGAGTTCGACGAGCGCAACCTGCCCCTGGTCCACGTGCTCGCGCCGGGCTCACTGATCGAGCTGCCCGACGCGCGCGAGCAGCGCCTCATACCGCCGGCGCTCCTCACGCGCTGGGGCGTCGCCTCGCAGCTCGTCGCGCCGATCGCGCTCGGCGGCCGCGTGGTCGGGGCGCTCTGCCTCGCGCACGGCAACCGCCGCGGTCCGTTCTCGGCGCGCGAGCGCCGGCTCGCGCAGGGGATCGTGCACGCGACCGCGCTCGCCCTCGCGAGCTCCGCCCTCGTCAACGACCTCCGCGCCGCCAACACCCTGCGCTCGGAGTTCGTGTCGACGATGTCGCACGAGCTGCGCACGCCGCTGAACGTGATCATCGGCTTCGCGGAGATGGCCCGCGACGAGGAGCTGCCGGAGACGGAGCGACGCGGCGTCCTGCAACGCATCGAGGAGGCCGGCCGCGACTTGCTTCGGCTCATCGAGGACACCCTCGCGATGGGGCGCATCGAGTCCGGACGCGACCGCGTCGAGCTCGAGTCGGTCGAGCTCCCGGAGCTCTGGAGCCGCCTGCGGCGCGACTGCGCCGGGCTCCCCCAGAAGGACGCCGTGACCCTCGACTGGCAGCCGCTCGACGCCGCCGCGGCGCTCGTCACCGACGCGCGCAAGCTCACGGTCGTGACCCGCAACCTCGTGCACAACGCGCTCAAGTTCACGCAAGCCGGCTGGGTGCGCGTCCAAGGAGGGATCGCGGACGACGCCTTCGTGCTCGCCGTCAGCGACACCGGCATCGGCATCGAACCGCGCGATCAGTCGACCGTGTTCGAGATGTTCCGCCAGGGCGACGGCTCCGACACGCGTCGCTTCGGCGGCACCGGCCTCGGCCTCCACATCGTCCAGCGCTACGTGGAGCAGCTCGGCGGATCCGTCGAGCTGGCGAGCGCGCCGGGTGTCGGCAGCCGGTTCACCGTCCGCCTCCCGCTCCGTCCCGAGGGCGCCGCGGCCTCCGACGCCGGTTGAGCCGACGGCTGGGGCGGAGACGATCGCGGCCCCCGGAAGAGCCACCCGACGACGACGGCCTCGCCCATGGCCGCCCCTCGTACCCGGGAACGCGGAGGCGAGGCTCTCGCGGAGTCGCCTCGCGTGCCCGCCGCCGGCAAACGAGCAGCCGCCGAGATCTACGGCTACTTCGAGCGCCTCCTCGCCGAGCGCGGCAGCGACGACACCGACGATCTCTTGAGCCTGCTCCTCGCGGCGAAGCGCGGGTGGCGCTCGAGGAGTTGCTGGCGCGGCTTCCCGATCTCGCCGTCGAGCGTGGCGGCCTCGTGCGCGTGCACTCGGGAAACGTGCGGGGATACGCCACCGCGCCGATCGCATTCACGCCGCGCTAGCCCGTAGCCTCGCGCGAGCGCGTGCGAACGGACACGCCGCCCTCGTGCGCCTTTCGAGCGTCGCGATGGCTATTGTCGTGCGGCGCGGATACCGGGTGATCCTCGACGCGGCGACCCGTCGTCAGCGCGGAACCGGGACGCCGAGCCGGCGTGCGATGGCCCGCAGCTGATCGATCTCGCGCGCGAGCGCGTGCTGCAGCGCGTGCTGGTCGGTGCGCACGAGCTCCGCGTCGAGGTGCTCGATGTGGCGGACGAGATGCGTCGCGAGGAGCCGCTGCTCGTCGGCGGAGAGATCGAGGGTCACGGACATCGGGGGAATCTCCTTTCGCGCTTCCGTGATAGCACGCGGCCGCGCGGGAACGGAGCGCCGGGTGCGCCGCGAACCGCACCATCCTCCCGCAGGAGGATCGCAACGCCCCGGCTACCGCTGCTCGAGCGGATTCTCCCAGCGCAGGGCCTTGAACCTGGCAAAGTCGCCATCCGTGCTGCACAGCACCAGGCCGTGACTCACGGCGATGGCGGCGAGATGGGCGTCCGCGACCAGCTTCGACGATCCGGCGGTTCCGGTGAGAAAGGAATCGAGCAGCTCACGGTGCCGGTCGGTCGGCTCCGGTATCCACACGTTCGGCAGATCGAGCCACGTCGTGACTTGTCGCCAGGCGTCCGTCATCGGCAGCGGTCGAGGGAAAATTCTGGGATTCGTACTGATCCGAAGAAACGCGAGCATCGTCGGCCACGGCAGCCCGAAGCGCATTGGGGCGTTCAGCCGTCCATCGAGCCACTCGCGCGC
>JADLHM010000015.1 GCA_020848745.1 Deltaproteobacteria bacterium
CGCCATAGGCCTTCGGGTCCAGCACAAAGATGGTCCGGTCGAGGAGCGCATCCTCCGCAGCGTGCCGGGCAGCATCGAGGACGAAGTCCGTCCGGTTCTTGCCCAGCAGTTGGGCGGCGCGATCGATGAGACTGCGCAGCTCGGGCTTGATCCGGACGTTCAGGGTATCGCGCTTCGCGCTGTGCTCGGTGCTGGCCATGGAACACTCTCCTTCTCGAACCAGTATACCAGAAGCGTACTGACCTTGTCATTACAAATCTGTAGCTGTGCCGCCCCTTGAAGGTCGGCCTACACAGCGCGGTTCTTCCGGGGCTTTGTCCGGGCGGTCCGGGCTTGTCACGCCTGCCCCTTTCCTTGGCCCCTCATCACATCTGACGCTCCGAGCCTGCCCCGGCGGGTGGTCCGGTCAACGGGCGGCGCCCGCTCCTTCGCGTAAACGCTCCCGTGTTGCTCGTCGTTCCCCTGCGGGTGACCGGCCCGCCTGTCACCGGGGCGTCTGTTCTTCGCGTTGCGATGAACACCCACGAGCGGAAAGCCTCCGGACGGGCGCTCGTGGTTCCTCTCTGCGCGCAGGGAAGGCGGAGCGGACAATCTCCGGCAGGCGCCAGCCTTTGATCGCCTGCATCACCCGACTCGGAGCCAGATGCGGCGGCACGCTCAACCGCACGCAGGTGCACATGATCCGGCCGAATGTGCCCCGCGATGATCGGGATGTCGTGCGCCCGGCAGATCTGCTGGATCAACCCCACGGACCTCCAGTCCCACGTCGCCGGTCAGCGCCGGCTTGCGGTATTTCGTGGTGAACACGAAATGGTAGTGCGATCCGCGCCGGTACGGGCCCATGGTGCCCACCGTACCGCAAGCTTCCTGAAGGCGTCACCTGAAGGTGAGGGGTTCCACCCTCCCAGAGCGGGACACTGAGCCACTACCGGCGACCCACGCCTCGTTGACGCCCGCCCCCACGGCAGGTACGGTCGCGCGGCTTTTTTGGCCGCCGCCGCACCACCACTCACATCTCGAAGGGGAGCGATCCAATGGAGATTCGTCGCGTTGCCGTGATCGGAAGCGGTCAGATGGGAACGGGCATGGCGCAGGTGACCGCGCGCGCCGGCCTCGAGACCATCCTGATGAAGATGACCGAGGGACCGGTCGAGGCAGGCAAGCAGAAGATCGCCAAGGCCCTGCAACGCGACGTCGAGAAGCAGCGCATGACCGAGGACGAGCTGAAGGCGACGCTCGGCCGCTTGACCTGCACCAACAAGATCCACGATCTCGGCGAGTGCGACCTCATCATCGAGTCGGTGATCGAGGATCTCGACGAGAAGCGCCGCCTCTTCGGGCGCCTGGAAGACGTCGTGAAGGAGAGCGCGATCTTCGCGACCAACACGTCGACCCTCTCCGTCACGGCCCTCGCCGAAGCGACCAAGCGGCCGACGCGCGTGATCGGCCTCCACTTCTTCAATCCGGCGCCGGTCATGAAGCTCGTCGAGATCGTGCCGACGCTCCGCACGGATCCCGCGGTGCTGAAGGCGGCGCAGGAGTTCACCGCCAAGGTGAAGAAGACCGGCGTCACGATCCGCGACTTCACCGGCTTCGTCGTGAATCGGCTCCTCACGCCCTACATGGTCGACGCGATCCGCACCGTGCAGGAGGGGCTCGCCTCGATCGCCGCGATCGACTCCGCGATGCAGCTCGGCGCGAATCACCCGATGGGCCCGCTCGCGCTCGCCGACTTCATCGGCCTCGACATCGTCTTCCACATGTCGAACAACCTCTACGACGAGTACCGCGAGGCCCGCTTCACGCCGCCGCCGCTCCTGAAGCGCCTCGTGCTCGCGGGCTGGCTCGGCCGCAAGAGCGGCAAGGGCTTCTACGATTACTCGACGACGCCGCCCACCCCGAACGACTTCCTGGTCTCGAGCGTCGCCTAGCGGAACGCCGCCATGCTCTCGAAGATCCACCACGTCGGGATCGTCGTCCGCGACCTCGAGCAGGCCTACGGCTTCTGGCGCGACGTGCTCGGGCTCCCGGTGATGGTCGTGAAGACCGTCGTCGATCAGGACGTGACCGCCGCCCTGCTGAAGGTCGGCGAGAGCGAGATCGAGCTCCTCCAGCCGCTCTCCGACAAGAGCGGCATCGGGAAGTTCCTCGCCAAGCGCGGCGAGGGGTTGCACCACCTCTGCTTCGAGACCGACGACGTCGACGCCGAGCTCGCCGCCGCCAAGGCGAAGGGCATCCGGGTGATCGACGAGCAGCCGCGGCTCGGCCTGGCGGGGATGATCTGCTTCCTCCACCCGACGGCGACCCGCGGCGTCCTGGTCGAATACGCGCAGCCGCTCGAGGAGGAGCACCCCTGATGGAGACGCGCAGGATCGACCACGTCGTCGTCGTGACGCCCGACGCCGACGGCGCGGCGGCCACCTTCCGCGGGCACTTCGAGCTGCCGCCATCGGCCTCCGTCGTCGGCGCCCCCGCTCTCCGGATCGGCGACGCCCGCATCGCTTTCGTGCTCCCGGCGGGCGGCACCGCCCTCGCCGCGATCCTCGCCAAGAGCGGCGAGGGCATGGCCGAAGTCTGCATGGAGGTCCGTAGTCTTCCGGAAGCCGAGGCGTCGCTCCGAAAGGCCGGCATCGGCTTCACCGTCGAGGCCAAGGGAACGGCGCGCGCGCTCGCGGTGGACCCGGGAGCCGCGCATGGCGTGCGCCTCACGCTGATCGAGGGGCGAGCGTCGTAGCGGCGACGCGCCGGCGTACAGGGCGTCGGATTTGTGGCGCCCGTCTTCGCGACGCGCGCGATAGGAGGTAGGAAGCACATGGACGTTCCCAGGCGCGCGCCGTGGCACGTGGGTTGCTGATCGGCGCAAGGGCTCAGAGCATGTCGATCAACTTCTCGACCTGGAAGCCGATGGCGCCGGCGCTGATCGCGGAGGCGCCGAGCTGTCCCGGCGTCTACGAGCTCGCCAACCTGGTGCGGACGGTCGTCTTCATCGGCGCCGCTACCGAGAGCCTCGGCGAGGCGCTCACGGCGCACTTGAACGCCCCGCCGACCCTCCACGCGCACTTCGGGCGGCTCTATTTCCGGGTCGCCCCCCTCGACGAGCCCGAGAGCGCGCAGGCCGCCCGCATCGAGGAGTTCCGGGCAAGCCACGCGGGCGCCTTCCCCGCGGCGCAGATGACGCAGCCGCCGCCCCCGCTCGCCGCGCGTCGACACCTCAAAGCCGTCGTCTGACCCCCCGGGGCGCGCGCCACGAGCCGCGCGCCGGGAGGGAGCGTCAGTCCACGCGCAGCACGTAGAGCCGGTCGGTGTACGCCCACCACGTCGGCACCGCGACGGTGCGCAGCACGTGATACCCGGCGAGCGGCGCGTTCGCGATCACCCAAGGCAGGCCGTCGGCCTTGGCGGTCACGTGCGGGACGTCGAGCTCGGGGATCTTCCCCGCCGGCAGCCGCTCGGGATGGGCGTAGAGCCGCCAGCCGTTCTCGACGTAGCCGGCATCGAGCGCGGTCTCGGACACGCCTTCGGCGCGGAGCTCGGCCGCCGTCGCCCCGACCGCGCGCGCGTACGCGAGCATGTCGCGGGTGCCGGTGACGTCGGCGAGCGCCACGAACGCCAACGCCGCCGCGGCGAGCACCCGGCGCCACGGCGCGACGGCGCCCGTCGCGTCGCCGAGCGCCAGCGCCGCGCCCGCCATGACCAGCGGCAGGTAGTAGCGGTCGTAGAAGAACCAGAGCACGAAGCAGAGCCCGAACGACGCGAGCCCGAAGCCGGCGACGCATGCCCACTCCGGCCGCCGGAGCCACCCTCCCGCCCGGAGCGCGGGTGCGACGCGCTCGAGCAGCAACCCCGCCGCGCCGAATCCGATGCCGGTCGCGACCAGGCTCGCGACCGCGCGTCCCGCGTCACGCGGCGGTGCGCCCTGCAGGAGCGGCCGCGCGGCGCCGAGCTCTTCGAAGGTCGCGCTGTGCGCGAACTTCACCGCCGAGACGGCGGCGTCGGCGAACTGCGACACGACGACCGCCGCCGCGACCAGGCCGAGCGCCGCGAACCAGGCGCCCCGCCGTGGCGGCGGCCCGAACGCGAGCAGCAGCGGCGCGAGCGCGAGGCCGGTGTGCGCCAGCATGCTGAGGCCCGCCTCGAGGTACACGACCGGCGGCACGAGAAACACGAACGCGAGGCGCATGACGCGATACTGCACGCCGCCGTCGCCGGCCCACGGGAAGAGCCGCGTGAGCGCCGCCGACATCCCCCCCATCGCGACGACGGTCGCGACCGCGTAGAGGGCGACCCGGAGCCTGAGCCCCGGCCGGTCGAGCGCGAGCGCGCCGAGGAAGAGGCCCGCCGGCAGCATGATCGCGACCGGGCGCACGAAGAACGCCACGACCGCGAGCGCGAGCCCGACGAGGACGATCGGCTCGCGGCCGCGCCGGAGGCCGGCCGCCAGCGCCCAGAGAGCGAGCCACGAGAGCGCGACGAACGGCGCGTCGGTCATGAAGCTGAAGGCGAGCACGAACCCGACCGGATGGAGCGCGAGCGCCATCGCGCCGACGAACGCGGCCCCGGTGGCGACGCCGAGCGCGCGCAGCGTCCCGTACGAGCCGACCGTCCCCGCGAGCCAGAGGACGAGCGTCGCGAGCCGGAGCGACGTGAACGAGAAGCCGCCGAGCCAGGCGAAGAGCGTTCCCCACCAGAGGTGTACCGGAGGGAACGTCGAGCTCCACGGCGAGACGCGCAGCGGCAGGCCGCGGAGGATCTGCTCGACGGAGGCGGCGTAGCACCAGTCGTCGAGGATCGGCACGTCGGCGCGCGGATCGACGAGCGCCACGAGCGCCGCCCACACGGCGACCAGCGCCGCGACCGCGTATGTGTCGTCACGGCGCACGCGGTCAGAGAGCATCCGCGGTCCTGGAGGGCAAGCACGGGCGGCGTCGTAGCGGCTCACGCCGTTCGGTGACAGAACGACCGCCGTGTCCGCCAACGCCTCGATCTGGAGCCCGCCGCTCGCGCGCCTCACGTTCGGGCTCGTGCTCGTCGTCGTCGCGACCGCGTTCGAGGCGCTGGCCGTCGCGACCGTCCTCCCGACGACCACCGCCGAGCTCGGCGGGCTCGCCTGGTACGGCTGGACGTTCAGCGCGTTCATGCTCGCGAACCTCGTCGGGATCACGGTCGGCGGCAACGAGACCGACCGCGACGGGCCTGCGCGGCCCTTCGTCGCCGGCACGATCCTCTTCGCCGGCGGCCTCGTCGTGAGCGGGCTCGCGCCGTCGATGCCGGTGATCGTGGCGGGCCGCGCGTCGCAGGGATTCGGCGGCGGGCTCCTGTCGGCCGTCGCCTATGCGTCGATCGCGCGCGCCTACGCGGTCGGGCTCCGGCCCCGCCTGCTCGCGACGTTGTCGAGCGCCTGGGTCGTGCCGGGCCTCGTCGGCCCCGGGCTCGCCGGCGTGGTCGCGGAGCACCTGGGGTGGCGCTGGGTCTTCCTCGGCCTCGCGCCGCTTCCGGCATTCGCGGCCGTGCTCGTCGTGCCGGCGTTGCGCGCACGGTCGGGCGCGGCGGCGGTCACCGACGCCGGCGCGGCCGCACGCGCCGACGCCTCGCGCCGGACCCGCCTCGCCGTGCAGCTCGCCCTCGGCTCCACGGTCGCGCTCGCCGCGCCCGGCGTGCACGGAGCGGCGGCTTCCCGCACCGCGGTCGCCGGAGCGTTCGTCGCGGGCGGCGTCGCCGTCCTCACGGGGACCGCCGCCGGGCTCGCCGCGCTCGGGAGGCTCTTGCCGCCCGGCACGCTCCGCGCCCGAACCGGCCTGCCGGCCGCCGTCGCGACGATGACGCTCCTGAACTTCGCGTTCTTCGGCGCCGAGGCTTTCGTGCCGCTCGCCATCGTGGACGTGCGCGGCGCCGGCATCATGCTGAACGGCATGACGCTCACCGCCGCCGCCCTCACGTGGGCGGCGGGAGCGTGGATGCAGGTCCGCCTCGCCGAACGCACGCCGCGCACCCGCGTCATCGTCGGCGGGCTCGCGATCCTCGGCCTCGGCCTCGTCGGCGTCGCCGTGCTGCTCGCGCCGAGCGTCCCCCCGTGGACGGCCGTCGCCGCCTGGGCCGTCGCCGGGCTCGGCATGGGACTCGCTTTCACCACCTGCTCCGCCGCGATCCTCGAGTCGGCTCCGGCGGGCCAGGAAGGCGTCGCCTCCGCAGCCCTTCAGCTCGCGCAGGTGCTCGGCGCCGCCGTCGCGACCGGCATCGGCGGCGCGATCGTCGCGGCGCCGTTTGCCGGCGTGCCGCCGGCACGCGGCATCGCGGTCGTGGATGCGGTCATGCTCGCCGCGCTCCTCCTGGCGATGGCGACGGCGCGGAGGGTGGAGGAGCGGCGCGGCTGAGCGCGAGCGGCCGGCGGCGATACGCAATCAATCAATACTGGCGATACCGCCGCTGCACGTGTCGCCGCCGCATCGCGATCACGCGCCGCCGCTCCGCGGGCGTGACGCGCGCCGCCCTGGAGCCGAGCCGCGCGCCGAGCGCCTCGACCGCGACCTTCGCGACCGTCACCGTCGGCGTGTCCGCCGGCGGCGCTCCGTACGTCCACCGGAAGGTCATGAAGCCGACCGGCACGCCGGTCGTGTCGAGCCAGTTGGCGATGCCGGGGTCGCGGTGGGCGATCACGTAGGTCGCCCACCCCTCGGCGTTCCACGCGGTCTGGAAGGCGTTCAGGCTGCTCTGATGATCGGCGTAGTCGAGCGACTCCCCCCAGAGGTTCGCGAGGTGCAACCCCTGGTAGAGCGGCGGCACCGGGACGCGCACGTCGACGACGAGCGCCTCGTCGGCCCCGAGCTCGTAGACGCCGCCGGCGTAGACGTTCGTGCTCTGGCCGCCACCGGTCGCGAGCGTCGCGGCGTTCGGGGCGTTGAAGTCGTTCCGCGGCATGAAGCGCTTGCCGTCGCCGTTCATGTCGGCATGGGTCTCGAGCACGACCGTGTAGAACTCGTTCCAGAACTTCATCTGGTTCTCGACGATCACGCCCATGCGGCGGAGCTCGGCGGCGGCGCGCCCGGCATCGAGCGGCGGCGGCGGTGCGATGGCGGCAGCGTCCCCTGGGTCGGTCGAGGCGCTCGCCGGCCCGACCGCCGAGCCCAAGGGCTCGATCACGATCTCCAGGGCCTCCTCGCGCTCCCAGTCGTGGAAGAGCTCGCGGAGCGTCACGTGGCGGGCGATGTGGACGACGGTCTCCGCCGCGCCGTCCGGCGTCTTCGTCGTCCGCCTCCGACGGGTCGCGATGAAGTTGCCGCTATGACCGGCGGGGCGTTCGGGTGCGAGCAGGATCTCGAAGGAGCCGTCGGCTTCGATGCGGAGCTCCGACGAGTCGAGCTTGCCGGTGCCGACGCGCCTTCCGGGGCGGAGCTCCGCGATCGTGCCGCTGTCCCCGGCGTAGTCCGTCGCGGCCTCGAAGATGACGTAGTGCGGAGCCCGCCGGTCGGATGCACCGCTCGCGACGCCGCCGCGTCCCACTGGCGCGCCACCGACCGTGTCGGCGGCGCGCCAGTGGGACGCGGCGGCGGCCCGGCCGCGGATGCGGTACGTGCGCTCGCCGTCGATCTCGGCATTCAAGTAGAGCGCATCGGCGTTGTCGATCGTCGAGCGGCTGATGGGTTGGATGGCGCGCCGGAAATGCGGCCGCGCCGGGTCGACGTGGAACGCGCGCTCGAACGCGCCGTGGACCCAGCCGAGGAGATAGCGGTACCCCTCGGCGAGCACGCGCTCGGACGGCGGCGGCGCGTGCAGCCCGGGATCGTCGATCGCGGCTCGCGCCCGGGCGAGCGAGGCGAGGAGATCGTCCCAGGCGGCACGCAGGAGCCGCGTCGAGCGGTCGGCGGGACGCTCGTCCCGGCCGGCGTCTTCGGGGACGCCGCCCGGCGCGCGCTCGTCGCGGCTCACGTGTTCGCCCCCTCTCCCGCCCGCTCGTCGCGCTCCGCTCGCCCGCCGTCCCAGCCGAAGGCGGCGTAGAGATCCGCGAGCTCGGCGCGGATCGCGCCGCCGTCGAGCCCGAACTCCTCGAGTGAATAGCTGTGCTCCACGCGCTCTCCCGACGCACGCGGGGAGGCGCCGGCCGCGCGCGCATGCGCGCGATGCTCCTGCTCCGCGAGCGCGCGCGCGAGTTCGGGCGACGGCGGCGGAAACTCGAGGCGCCGATACACCTCGCGCACGACGTCTGCCGGATCGCGCACGAGATCACGATAGTCGACGATCGCGTGCGGCGTCCCCGGATGGCGGCGCAGCACCTCGAGCGGATGGCGATAGGTGTGGAACGACTGCTCGGCGAGGAGCCGGAGCGAGCGCTGCGTGCGCTCGGCGCTCCAGCGCCGGCGCCCCCAGCCCGTCTGCATGAGCTTCAAGAGGCTCGGGATGGTGGCTCCCGGGTCGCGCATGCACACGACGATGCGCGCGTCGGAAAACGTCTCGATCAGGCTCTCGACCCGGCCCGAGAAGATCGGGTTCTTGCTGAGATGGATCTTCTCGCCGCCGTTCAGATACAGCTCGCGCCGCACGCACTCGGCGTAGAAGCGCATGAGGCGCCGGCGCTTCGCGGGCGGCAGCTCGTCGACGTGGTAGAAGTCGAGCTCTCCCATGTAAGGAAGGAGCACGATCCAGTAGCCGGACGCGCACGAGTACGTGAGCAGGAAATCGTCCTCCTCCGGCATCGTCAGGCCCATGGGATGGATGTGGCGCATGGGACCGAACGTCCGTTCTTCCCACGCCTCGACGCGGCTCGCGATCGGACCGCCGAGCCGGCGATCGGCCGCCGCGAGCGCGCGGATCACCTTCTTTTGCAGGAGCGACGGGAAGAAGAGCTCCCAGTAGAGGAAGACGCTGAAGCGCTCACGGTCCTCGCTCATCAGGCGATGGAGGAGCGTCGTCCCGCTCCGCGCGTGGCCGACGATGAAGACCGGCGTCCGGATGGTCACGCGGCGGAGCCCGGGGAAGATCATACCATCGAGAAAGAAGCAGACGGCGTGAAAGGTCGCGACGAGGGGGACCGTCACGAGCAGGCGGACCAGGAGCTTCCTGCGCGTCCGCGCATGCGGCTCGCGCCACGCGAGCGCGATCATGCGGCGCCAGGTCGCGAAGTCGAAGTAGAAACGCATCGTCGGCCGGGCGCTTGTAGCACACCCCGGGCGGGTGCTGCCCATGTCGGAGGCATGGGCGAGGTCGACGCCTGCTCATTGGCTGCACGGCGTTGGACCATTCTTCCTGGAATCGTAAAATACTCGACAGTGCCGGGTTCGCGCGACGGCGGCTACGCCGCGTCGCGAAGGCGGACGGGTGCTGGGGGTCGGAAGAGTCGCCGGCGGAGGAATTTCGCGAGGGTGACGTCCGGGGGGCCAACGGGGA
>JADLHM010000016.1 GCA_020848745.1 Deltaproteobacteria bacterium
AGGAAGGCCCGGAACTCCTGCTCGAGGAACGTCGGCAAACCGCTCGCATCGGCGTGCGCCGCGGTCGCGAGGAAGGTCTCGAGGTGCTCGCGGACGACCTGATGCAGCACGGTGCCCGTCGCATCGCGCGGGGTGTACCCGAGGGACGCGACGGGGGCGCAGCCTTGGCTGCGTCGAGCGGTCTCGCAAGCCACGAGACCGCACCATGGCAGTGCGCCGCGGGAACGGCGTCGCTCCGAGTAGATAGTGACGCACCATCGCGCGGGTCCGATCAGCAACCACCGGATGGACTCGGAGCCGTGTGCGGGGACGAGTAGCGGCTATACAAAGTGGACGAGCGAGTCGGAGTCCGCTAAGTCGCTGAGCTCACTACTTCGCCCCCGTAGCTCAGGTGGATAGAGCACAGGATTCCTAATCCTGGGGCCGTGCGTTCGAATCGCGCCGGGGGCATTACCCGCGTAGTGGATGTGTTGACGAGGCGATCCCGCTCGACGACAAACGCAGCAACCGGGTGTGCGCTCGCACTCGCCGTCGAGGAGGCGACGATGAGGATCGGCTTGGCAGGCTGGAGCGGCTCCCTGATGATGCTCGTTGCGATAGGGACGGCCGAGCCGGCCGCGGCCCGCACGAAATGCGATATGACCTTCACGATGGAAGGCTGGTCCGTCTTCTACAAGGCGGCGGATGGCAGCGGCATCGTGCGTTGCGACAACGGGCAGCAGGTGCGGGTGCGGCTCGAGACGCGGGGCGGGGGCGTCACGTTCGGCCGTTCCAAGATCGTCGACGGAACGGGGGAGTTTTCGCCCGTGGCGGACATCGCCGAGGTTTTCGGAAACTATGCCAATGCCGAGGTCCACGCGGGGATGGGCGTCTCTTCCGGCGCGCAGGTCGTCACGAAGGGGTCGGTGTCGCTGGCGCTCTCGGGTACGGGAAACGGCGTCGACCTCGGGTTCGCCCTCGGTCGCTTCACGATCATGCGAGCGGCGCGCGCCGAGCCGATCGAGCGTCCTCGGGAGGAACGCTTCCGGGACGAGGATCTGCCTCCGGGGGCGTCCGGATCGACGGACGCCGATTGAGGGACGCGGGTCGCGGCGCCGACCGTGGACCGCTATCCTGCGCTGGCGGCCGCGGCGCCTTCGCTCGCCGGACCGAATCTGCTAGCACCCCGCGCGGACGCGAACCCCTTTGACCGTCGCCACCACTTCCCCATGGCTCTCGCTGCTCTTGCGGCGCGTGCCTGCCCTCGACGCTCTGCGCTCGTACGGATGGAGCGATCTGCGCATCGACGTGGTGGCGGGCCTGTCGGTGGCCGCGGTGGCCGTCCCCCAGGCCATGGCCTACGCGATGATCGCCGGCCTCCCCGCCGAGTACGGCCTCTATACGGCGGTCGTGATGACCGCGGTCGGCGCCGTGCTGGACTCGTCGCGCCAGCTCATCAACGGTCCGACCAACGCGATCTCGATCGCCCTGCTGAGCGCCATCGGCTCGGTCGCGAACCAAGACGAGCGGGTCCAGGCGGCGGTCCTGGTCGCGCTCCTCGTCGGTTCGATCCAGTTGGTCATCAGCTTCCTGCGTCTCGGCGACCTCACCCGGTACATCTCGCACTCCGTGATCGTCGGCTTCACGGCGGGGGCGAGCGTCCTCCTCGTTCTCGACCAGATGAAGAACCTGCTCGGCTTGACCGCGGTCGGCGGTGTCCACGCCCATTTCCTCGTGCGATTCTGGCAGACGATGGCGCACGGCGGCTCGGTGCATTCGGCGACGTTCGCGCTCGGTGCCGCGTCGATCGCGACCGTTCTGCTGCTCCGCTGGGTCAAGGCGAAGCTCGAATGGAAGCTCCTACCCGAGTTCCTGATCGTCGTGATCCTGATGGCGGTGATCACCGCCCGCTTCGATCTGGCCGCGCAGGGGGTGGCCGTCGTCGGCGACATTCCGGCCTCGCTCCCCTCGTTCGAAGTGCCGCGGGTGTCGGCGCCGTACCTCCGGGACCTTGCGGAGAGCGCTCTCGCGATCGCGCTTCTCGGTCTCCTCGAGGCGATCGCGATGGCCAAGGCCATCGCGGCGGTAACGGGCCAGCGCCTCGATCTCAATCAGCAGTGTCTCAGCGAGGGGTTCGCCAACTTCACCGGCAGCTTCTTCCAGTGCATGCCGGGCTCGGGATCGCTCACGCGCTCGGCGATCAACCAACAGGCCGGCGCGCGGACGCAGTGGTCCGGCGTGGTGTCGGCGGTTGCGGTGGCGCTGATCATGGTGGCGTTCGCGCCGTATGCTCGCTTCATCCCGCGCTCGGCCCTCGCGGGCCTCCTGATGCTGACCGCGGCGCGGATGGTGAACTTCCGCGATCTTCGCTACCACGTGCGAACTTCGCGCTTCGATGCCGCGATCGTTGCCGTGACCGCGATCTCCGCCGTCGCGATCTCGATCGAGTTCTGCGTGTTGATCGGCGTCTTCATGTCGTTCCTGTTGGCGGTTCCGCGGACCGGCAACATGTTGCTGACGGAGTTCGTCGTGGGGCCCGAGCGGACGGTCCATGAGCGCCAACGAGGCGACGCTGCCTGCAGTCGCATGCTCATCTTCGGGCTCGAGGGCGAGATGTTCTTCGGGTCGAGCTCGAGCCTCGAGCGCCATCTGGACAGCATCGACGAGCGCGTCGGCCCCGACACCCAGGCGGTCGTGCTGCGCTTGAAGCGTGCGCGTAATCCCGACGCCGTCGGCATGGCGCTGCTCGAGCGGAGCGTCGACGCTTGGCGCGCGCGCGGAATTCTCGTCGTCCTCTGCGGCGTCCGCCCTGGCATGCAGGCATGCCTCGACAATTGCGGCCTCGCGGACAAGCTCGGACGCGAGAACCTCTTTCTCGAGCAGCCGGTGCGACAGACCAGTACCGTCCTCGCGATCCGCCACGCGTATGCGCACATCACCGACTTCTGCCCGACGTGTCCGAAGCGGCTCGGCGCTCCACTGCCGCGCGCGATGTACTACGAGATCTAGACCAATCCAGGAGTCCCCCCGGCTATGCCGGGGAGGCAGCCGAAGTTTGACATTTCCGGGAGTCTAACGACGGGACTCCCCTCCGTGAGCCGCTCAAAGCCACACGAAGGGGAGTCCCATGC
>JADLHM010000017.1 GCA_020848745.1 Deltaproteobacteria bacterium
CCAGCGTGGCGTAGTTCTCCTCGGCCCGCGACACGTCCCAGCCGCCCTCGAAGATCGCGAAGGCCTTCGCCTTGTCGGGAATGTTCATCTTCTCGGCGCCGATCGCGAGCGCCACGTCGGCCGTCCCCGCCCGCAGGCTCTGCACGGCGAGGTTGACCGCCGAGCTTCCCGACGCGCAGGCGTTCTCGACGTTGTAGACGGGGATGCCCTCGATGCCGATCCGCGCGAAGACCACCTGGCCCGGAATGGAGATCTGGCCCTGCAGCGTGCCGTTCGTCATGCCCGAGTAGAAGGCGACACCGATGTCGGCGGCCTTCCCGCGCGCATCCTCGAGAGCGCCCCGTAGCGCCTCTGACGCGAGGTCGTGCACGCTGCGCTCGGGGTGGCGACCGAACACGGTCATGGCGATGCCGGCGATGTAGATCTGACTCACGGGTGACCTCCTCTCGCGGCGGTGGTCACGACGGCCACGGTCGAACACTTCGATGACCGCCCCACCGCTCCTCTAGAGCTGCGTGATCGTGGCGCGAGCGAGGCCGCGCTGCTCGAGAAAACCGAGCAGGTAGCGGTGGCCGAATGCCTTGCAGGCCGAGGCGAAGCCGACCCTCGCCGTCTCGCCGTCGAGCAGCTTCACCACCGCGGCGGCTTGCAGCGCGCCGGTCGAGATATACGCCGTCACGCCGTGCACCGTCGCTCGCACGGCTGCGAGCTGGCCGCGGCCGATCGCGAAATCCACGGTACGCACGGTCGTCGTGCGTTCGCGCGGCGGCATGCTCGGCGTCGTCGACTCGACGGCGGCCTTGAGGATGGCGTCCTGCTGCGCCGCCGGCAGCGTCTTGTACTCCGCATCCCACTTCTGGAAGAAGCCGTGCGCGAGCTGCATCACGTCGTTGTCGTAGAAGCCGACCGCCGCGATGCAGCTCCGGACGCGCGCGTCGTGCTGGTAGAAGACCGGCAGAGACGTGCCGCTCCACGGCAGCGAGAAGACCGGCCGCAGGAAGCTCGGATCGACCACGTTGAAGCAGGCGGTCACCGGATGCTCGACCAGCTGCTTTTCCCAGAGGTAGTGCTGCTTGACGCGGGCCATGCCGAAGATCGACGCGGTCGAACCGACCGTCACACCGGCCGCGGCGAAGCGGGCGCCGCGACACAGCGTCGCGGTCTCCAGGCAATCGACGCCGTGCGTCTCGAGCGCGAGCTCGGCGGCGATCTCCGCGAACGTGTACATGTAGGCGGTCGAGGGCGCCAACAGCAGGCCGGCCTGGCGGTAGGCGTCGCCGTAGCGATCCCGCACCTCGAGGATGTAGGACTGCTCGCCGGTGGTGTCGATATAGTGGCAGCCAGCCTCGAGCGACGCCGCGACGGCGACCGCGCCATGCCGGACGAAGGGGCCGACCGTATTGCAGACGACCCGGGCGCCTTTGAAGACCCTGGCGAGCGCCTCGACGGTATGCTCGGTCTCGACGATCTCGTAGGTGGCCGACTCCAGGCGCACCACACGCTCGGTCATCATTTCCTGCACACGCTTCGCGTTGCGCGCCACGGCGGTGAACGGGATCTGCTGGTCGATCAGCCAGTCCACGATCAGCATGCCGGTGTAGCCGCTGGCGCCGTAGACAACGACGGGATACTGGGCCATGGAAGTTCTCCTGGATCAGCTCTGCGACCATCCCTCGGCGTAGAGCTGCTGCGCGAGCAGCCCGAGCCGCATGGTCAGGACGTAATTCTCGCCGTCCTCGATCAACGCCGCGCGCGTGTCCCGGAACAGCCGTTCGATGGGATACTCACGCGACGTCCCCGAGCCGCCGAACAGCTGGAAGGCTTCCTCGACCACCCTCATCGCTTCCTGCGTGACCGTGACCTTGCTCGCCGCGGTGACATAGGGGTGCGTCAGGGGCGACAGCCGCGCGAAGGCCAGTGAGCGCCGGGCCACCGAGCGGCAGAGCTCGACCCGGCGCAGCATGTCGCCGAGACGGTAGCGCGTCAGCTGGTGATCGATGAGCAACTTGCCGCCCTGCCGACGCTCATGGCAGTACCGCAGCGCCAGTTCGAACGCCGCCCGCGCGACCCCGGTGAACGTCTGGCTCATGACGGTGCCGGCAAACGACCACGCCGAGGCCATGTTGCCGTAGTAGTCGTCCCGCAGGGCGACGGCGAAGCGTTTCGGCACCTTGACGTTGTCGAAATAGATCTCGCCCTGGGGGAGCGATCGCTGGCCAAGCTTGTCGAGCGGCTTGCCTTTCGAGACGCCCGGCAGATCCAGGGGAATGATCACCGCCATGCCGTGGGGCCGGCCGTCCTCGTCGAGGAAGCTGCCGTCGTACTCGGCTCCGATGTACCCGAGCGCCACCTGCGCGACGGCACCGTTCGACACCCAGGCCGAGCACTGGCCGTTGATCACGATCTCGTCGCCCTGCAAGCGACCCCACATGTTGCCCTTGTTGCCCGGCTGATCCGGGGTCCACTCGCGCGCCATGTCGAAGATCTGCACGTCGCTGCCCTTGTCGGGATGCGTGATCATCCAGCAGCCGATGCGGCCCGTGCAGAGATCCACCAGCTCCTCGTTGCCAAGGGCGGCTGCCATCAGCATGGGGAAGCCGGCCACTTGCAGCGACACGGCCAATCCCGCATCGCCCCAACCCAGCTCCTCGCCGATCAGCGACTCCATGCGCACGGCGATCTCGGGCGGCGATCCGGCCAGCATGGCCGGATCGAGCCCCAGCTTGGCGAACTCCGTGAACACGCCGTAGTAGGGGGAGCCCGGCGCGATCACCTCGGCGGCGGTCATCTTGTCGAGGTCGGCGCCCAGCGGACGCAATACCTCCTTGGCGAAGCGATGCACTCCGCCCTGCACGGCCGCCTCCTCTTCGGACAGTGGCGTCTCGAAGCCGGACAATCCGGCGGCAGGCAGCGTCATCCTCGATTTCAGCTTCATGGCGAGGTCTCCCCGTACGGGCTCGACGGCAATCCCGCTCCTCCGACGTTGGCGTCGCTCATCCGTTTGCCACAGAAGATCGCGGGCACCAAAGCGCCGTTGCCCCCGCGACTCCCGGATCGCCGCGCCGGCTGCTATCGCTTCGTGAAGGTCCCGCGCCAAGGGGGATGGCAGGAATGGGTGGAGCGACACCGTTACCGACATCGCGGTCCGGAGCCTTTCCCGCACCGCCGGTGGGCCAACCGTGGCACGCCCGCACGGTCGACGACATCCAGCACGACCTCGACACCCGGATCGAATGCGGACTCGAGGCCGAGGACATCAGCCGCCGTCGCGCCGCGTACGGACCCAACGCGCTCACCGAAGGGCGCCGGCGCGGGCCGTTGCGCCTGCTGCTCGACCAGTGCGCCGACTTCATGGTGCTGGTATTGCTCGCGGCCGCCGTCGTCGCCGGCTTCGTCGGCGAGCCTCAGGATACGGTGGCGATCGCCGTCATCATCGCCGCGAACGCGGTCCTCGGCTTCGTGCAGGAGTACCGGGCGGAGCGCGCGGTTGCGGCCCTGAAGGCCCTCGCGGCCCCGCGGGCCCGGGTGCGCCGCGGCGGCGAGGTGGTGGCGGTTGCCGCCTGCGAGCTCGTCCCCGGCGATGTCGTGCTGCTCGAGGCGGGCAGCGCGGTGCCGGCCGATCTCCGCGTGGTCGAAGCGGTGCAGTTGCGCATCGAAGAGGCGGCGCTCACCGGTGAGTCCCAGCCCGTCGAGAAAGGCACGGCCGCCCTCGGAGCGTCCGAGCTTCCGCTCGGCGACCGCACCAACCTGGCGTACAAGGGCACGCTCGTCACCTACGGCCGCGGCGTCGGGGTCGTGGTGGGGACGGGCATGCGAACCGAGCTGGGGCGTGTCGCGACCCTCCTCAGCGACGAGGAAGAGGTCGAGACGCCACTGCAGCGGCGTCTGAGGCGGTTCGGCCAGCGTCTGGCGCTGGCCGTACTCGCCCTGTGCGCCGTCATCTTCGCGGTCGGACTCCTGCGGGGGGAGGAGCCGCTCTTGATGTTCCTGACGGCGCTCAGCCTGGCGGTCGCGGCCATTCCTGAGGCGCTCCCCGCCGTCGTGACCGTGTCGCTCGCGTTCGGTGCCCGGAAGATGGTGCGGCAGCACGCGCTGATCCGACGGCTCCCCGCCGTCGAGACGCTCGGCTCCGTGACCTACATCTGCTCGGACAAGACCGGGACGCTCACCCAGAATCGGATGCGGGTCGAGGCGTTCCACGTCGACGGCGCGCTGGTCGGCGCCGCGCCCCAGGCCCGCCCGGACCCGTGGCCCTTGGTCCTCACGAGCCTCGCCCTCAACAACGACGCGGTTCCCCGGGGGGAGGACGACGGCGAGGGCGACCCGACGGAGGTGGCCCTGCTGCTCGCCGCCGCCGCCGCGGGCTTCCGCAAGCGCGAGCTGGAGGCGCGCATGCCGCGGCTGGCGGAGATTCCCTTCTCGGCCGAGCGCGCGCGAATGAGCACCCTGCATCCGGGCGCTGGTGGTGGGGTGATGGTCTTCACCAAGGGGGCGCCGGAACAGGTGCTGCGACGATGCACCGCCCGACTCAGCGCGGCCGGTACCGTCGGGTTGGACGTACCGGAGGCCCTTGCCGCGGCGGCGGAGATGGCGGCGCGCGGCTGGCGCGTGCTGGCGCTGGCGTACCGCCGCCTTCCAGGCATGCCGGCCGACCGCTCCGCCGCCGTCGTCGAGCGCGAGCTCACGTTCCTGGCGCTCGTGGGGCTCCTGGATCCGCCGCGCGCGGAAGCAAAGGATGCCGTCGCGCTCTGTCAGTCCGCGGGCATCCGTGTGGTCATGATCACGGGCGACCACCCGGCCACGGCGCGCGCCGTGGCCGGCTCGCTCGGCATCGTCGATCGGGAGGATCCCGTCGTGACGGGGCCCGAGCTCGCCCGGCTCTCTCCCGAGGAGCTCGCCGCCCACGTCCACCGGATCCGCGCCTACGCGCGCGTGGCGCCCGAGCAGAAGATCGCGATCGTCAAAGCCCTGCAGGGTCGCGGGGAGCTCGTGGCGATGACCGGCGACGGCGTGAACGACGCGCCGGCCTTGCGCCGTGCAGACATCGGCGTCGCGATGGGGCGGAGCGGCACCGACGTGGCGCGCGAGGCCGCGCACATGGTGCTGCTCGACGACGACTTCTCCACCATCGTCGCCGCCGTGCGTGAGGGTCGGCGCATCTTCGACAACATCCGGAAGTTCGTGAAGTACACGCTCACGAGCAACGCGGGGGAAATCTGGGCGTTGGTTCTGGCGCCCGTCGTCGGATTGCCGACTCCCCTCCTCCCGATTCACATCTTGTGGGTCAATCTGGTGACCGACGGGCTCCCCGGTCTGGCGCTCGCGCTCGAGCCCGCGGAGCGCGGCGTGATGCAGCGGCCGCCGCGCCACCCGCACGAGAGCATCTTCGCGCACGGCCTCTGGCAGCACGCGGTGTGGGTGGGGTTGCTCCTGGGCGGCGTGACCCTCGCAACCCAGGCCGCAGCCTATCACGGCGGATCGGCGCATTGGCGAACCATGACGTTCACCGTGCTCACCCTTTCCCAGATGGGCCATGTGCTGGCGATCCGCTCCGAGCGCGAGTCGCTCTTCGTGCAGCGACCGGGGCCGAACCGGCCGCTCCTGGGCGCAGTGTTCCTGACCTTCCTCCTCCAGCTGGCGACGCTCTACGTCCCCGCCCTCCATCCGATCTTCAAGACGGAGCCACTCTCGCTCGCGGAGCTGATCGTGTGCCTCGGCGTATCCACGATCGTGTTCGCGGCGGTCGAGGTCGAGAAGTGGATGGCTCGTCGCGGTGCGGGACTCGCGGCACCCGCCGCGCTACGATAGGGAGAGTCGTGGCCGCGCCCTGGCTCTTCCTCCTGGTGACCCTCGTCGGCGCCTGCTTCACGGCGAGCGCGGTGCTGCGGATCCGGCGCATCAGTTATCTCATCGTCCCGTACTTCTTCGGCGCCTGGCTGACCGGCGAGCTCGCGGTGCACCACGTCGCGTGGCAAGCGGTCGCGACGATCGCCTTCGTCGCGATGGGCGCGCTCGACGCCTGGCCGGGCTGGCTCGGACTCGCGATCACCTTCGCCTCGTGGGCGGCGCTCGCCGTCTTCCACCGACGTGCGGGCGGCACCGGGTCCGTCTTCGATGCGGCGCTGCGCGACGACCTCGCCGACGAGACCGGGCGGGCGAGCGTCGGCGTCCCCTTCCGTCGCATCGCGCGCCCCTTCTCGTTCCGCCTCCACGACGTCGACCGCATCCATGACGTCGCCTACGGTCCGCACGGCCGGCGCAACCACCTCGACGTCTACCGGCCGACGAACGGCAACGGCAACGGTGACCGACCATATCCGATCCTCTTCCAGATCCACGGCGGCGGCTGGACGATCGGGCAGAAGGACCAGCAGGCGCTGCCCCTCATGTACCACCTGGCGGCGCGCGGCTGGCTCTGCGTCGCGGCGAACTACCGCTTGAGCCCGCGCGCCACCTTTCCCGATCACCTGATCGACGTGAAGCGCGCCCTCGCCTGGACCAAGCGGCACGCGGTCGAGTACGGCGGCGATCCCGCGTTCGTCGTCGTGACCGGGGGCTCCGCGGGCGGGCACCTGGCGGCGCTCGTCGCCCTCACCGCCAACGATCCCGAGTACCAGCCGGGCTTCGAGGACGTCGACACAACCGTCCAGGGCTGCGTCCCGTTCTACGGCGTCTACGACTTCCTCGATCGCCACGGCGAGCGCGGCAGGGCGTCGATGGCGCCCTTCCTCCAGCGCCTCGTGATGAAGAGCTCCCCCGAGACGCACCGCGAGGCCTGGGAGAAGGCGTCGCCGATCGCGTGCGTGCACGCCGGCGCGCCGCCCTTCTTCGTCATCCACGGCACGCACGACTCGCTCGCCTACGTCGAGGACACCCGCCACTTCGTGAGCGCGCTCCGCGCGGTCTCGCGCCAGCCGGTCGTCTACGCCGAGCTGCCGGGCGCGCAGCACGCCTTCGACGTCTTCCACTCGCGGCACTCCGCCTACGCCGTCGACGCCGTCACGCGTTTCGTGGAGCGCCTGCGCGCCGACGATCTCGCGCGCCGCGCGCCGG
>JADLHM010000018.1 GCA_020848745.1 Deltaproteobacteria bacterium
CCGATCCGCCCGAGCGCCTCCGCCGCCGCGGTCGCGATCTCGATCGAATGGTGCCGCAGGAGCCGCGCCAGCACGCCGATCGTGCCGGGATCTCCGATCTCACCGGCAACGACCACCGGCCACAACAACGCGCGCCCCGCCGATGTCAGGCGCGCCCTCGCGAGCAGCGCGACCAGCTCCGTGACGACGTGCGATCCGCGCCGGATCAGCTCCTCCATCTCCGCGCGCGGCATCGCCGGAAAGGACGTGCGCAGCCGCGTCACCAGCGCACGCGTCGTCGCGGAGCGCACCGTCGCGTCGACGGCCGCCGGGGCGGGACGCGGAGCGAGGCCGACGAGCCAGCGGACGGCGTCCTCGCGCTCCGCCACCGTCGCGCGCCGACACCGACGGCGCAACGCCAAGCCGCCGACCGCGGCGAGCCGCCTCGCGCGCTCCGTCCAGCCGCTCACCGTGAACGTCGTCGCCGCGAGCCGCGCCGCCAGTGCATCCCACGAACGACCATACAGGTCCCAGAGAAGGACGAGTCTGACGTCGTCGAGCGAGAGAGTCACGGCTTCATTCTCGGGTCGCGCACCGCAACGCGCGGGCGATCTATGGACGCGACACCGAGCGAGGTCAAGAGAAAATCCTCGCCTCGTCCGAGAAAACTCACACCGACGCGCGCGCCACAGCCCGCCGCGCAATCCCCGCGTATTCCGTTGCGCACTCATCCGCTCGTGGCGGAGCGTGGACCGGGTGAGCAATGCGGGTTAGAGGTGCCGCGTGACCGACGAACCGCGAGGCGGGTCCTGCGCGGCGCGCGCTCGACGGTTCGACGCCCGGCGCGCGCTCCTCGCTCGCGACGCGCGCCTCTCCGCCCGCCTCCGCCGTGCGGGCGATCGCTCGCCGCGGCTGCGCGCGGTCGCGATTCCGTTCGCGCGCTCGGCCGACGGCTGGCCCTGGGTGCTCGCGATCCTCGCGGTCGCCGCCGCCGGCGATCCGCTCGTCCGCCGCCGGGCGCTCGGCGTCGCGGCGGCGGTCCTCGCGACCGGGCTCGTCGTGAAGCTCGGGAAGACGCTCACCCGCCGCGCCCGTCCCGCCGGCGAATGGGGCGCCTCCTACCGCCGCAGCGACCCGCACGCGTTCCCGTCCGGCCACAGCGCGCGCGCCTTCCTGGTCGCCGTTCTCGCCTCCGGCCTCGGATCCGCGTGGCTCGGCGCCGCGCTCGCGCTCTGGGCGACCCTCGTCGCCGCGAGCCGCGTCCTCCTCGGCGTGCACCATCTCTCCGACGTCGTCGCCGGCGCGTGCCTCGGGATCGGCTGCGGGCTCGTGGCGCTCGCGCTGTGAGCGTGTCGTGGACCACGCCCTCGCTCGCGGCCCCCGGCCCGAAGCGCCTCGACGCCCGCTCGCAGCGGATCACGTCGTGCGCGGGCGGCGCCACGCTCAGGCCGGCGTCCGTCCGAAGAGCCGCTGCACGAAGCGACGGATCGCCGCCCAGATGACGCTCCATACGAGCGGGACGATGCGGATCGCCTTCTGCTCGACCTCGGGCCTCGGGAGCGGCGGCGGCAGGACCTCCGGCGTCAGCGCACCGGCCTCCGCGCCGGCGGCCGGTGCCGCCGCCGCGTTCGCCGCGGCGGCGGCCGCGAGCGGCTCGAGATGCCCCTGCACGGCCGACACGAACTGCAGGAAGAGCTGGTGCGACACGCCTTGGATCATGCCGCGGCCGACCTGCATGATCTTGCCGGTCAGGTCGACGCTCGCTTTCGCGACGACCTCGGTGAGGCCGTCGGGCAGCGTCCGCATCTCGGCGATCATTCCCCCCTTGGCCGTGCCGCCCCCGGTCTCGCGCCCTT
Organism: Deltaproteobacteria bacterium; assembly: GCA_020848745.1. Lineage (NCBI taxonomy): Bacteria > Pseudomonadati > Myxococcota > Myxococcia > Deltaproteobacteria bacterium. The sequence goes on from JADLHM010000018.1 coordinate 1,836, forward strand.
CGGCCGCCATCTGCACGCGCCGCGCGTTCGCGTCGACCTCGGTGAGGTGGACCTTCCCTTTGTAGCGCGTGGTGATCGCGCCGACCTTGATCTTGACCGTACCGTGGAACGTACGCTCGTCGACGACCTCGTCGAGCTCCGCTCCGGGCATGCAGGGCGCGACCTGCCGGGGGTCGAGGAGGAATCGCCACACGAGCTCGATCGGAGCCCGCACCTGGAACGTCTCGGTGATCTCGATCGCCACGCCTAGAGGCCTCCCGTCTGCGTCATCTGCGCCGCGTCCGTGACGCGTCGATAATCCTCGGGCTCGTCGACGTCGGGCGGCGGCGCCCCCGCGAGCGCGATCTCCCGCAGCCGCTCCGGAGCGCGCGCGAAGAGGACGCGGGCGCCCTGATCACCGGCAAGCGTCGCCGCCTCGGCGAAGAGCTCGCGCCCGAGCACGACCGGGTGTCCGGGACGGGCGGCGCCATCCGCGTCGCGCCAGACCGGCCGCACCGCGGCGGCGTCCGTCGCGCGAAACGCCGCGATCATCGCGTCGACGAGCGCCGCATCGACGCCCGGCTGGTCGCCGAGCAGGACGGCGGCCGCGATGCCCTCCCCGGCGGCGACCGCGCGCACGCCGCATGCGAGCGACGTGCCCTGCCCCGCCGCCCACGCGTCGTTCACGACGACGCGCGCCCGCGCCGGGAGGTCGAGCGCCGCCGCGACCGCGGACGCCTCGTGGCCGAGCACGAGCACGATCTCGGCGAGCGCCGACGCCGCCGCCGCATCGAGGACGTGCTGCAGGAGCGGCCGACCCGCGAGCGCCAGGAGCTGCTTCGGCCGCCCCATGCGGCGCGACCCGCCGGCGGCGAGCACGATGCCGGCGAGCGGCCCCACGCGCCCGCTCACCGCGCGCCCCGCACACGGCGCGCCCGTCCCGCGTCGTGCACGATGCCGTGCTCGCGGAGCGGCCGCGCGTCCCGACCGGCACGCACCGCCAGGATCTCGGCGAGGATCGCGACCGCGATCTCCTCGGGCGTGCGGCTCCCGATGTCGAGGCCGATCGGCGTCCGGATGCGCGCGACGTCGGCGGCGGCCACGCCGGCGGCGGCGAGCGCCCGGCACCGCTTCTCGTGGGTGCGCAGGCTTCCCATCGCGCCCACGTATGCCGCGCCGCCCGAGAGCGCGGCGGCGAGCGCCGGCACGTCGTGCTTGAGGTCGTGCGTCAGGCTGACGACGGCGGCGTCCTCGAGGTCGAGCGCCGCGAGCGCCTTCGCCGGCGCCGCGTGCACGAGCGCGTCCGCGTCGGGAAAGCGCTCCCGCGAGAGGTAGGCGCTCCGCGCGTCGATGACCGTGACGTCCATGCCTACCTGCTTCGCCATGCGCGCGAGGACGATCGCGACGTGGTTCCCGCCGTGCACGACGAGCCGCTCCGGCCTCGGAAACGCCTCGAGGAAGACCGTGCCCGCACCCGGGCCGTCACCGAGCGTGAGCACGCTCACCGCCCGCGAGCCGAGCATCCCGCGCGCCGCCTCGGCCGCCGCGCCGTCGAGCTCCCCGGTGACCGACCCGTCCGCGGCGAGCGCCGCGCACCGCGCCGCCGTCGCCCCCGGCGCGATGGCAACCACGAGCACCACGGGCTCCCGCGCGGCGAGCGCGCGCCGCACGGTCCGCCACGCCGGGGCGTCGCCCCAGGGCTCGATCAGCACCTCGATCTCGGCGCAGGTGAGCCCGACGGCCAGCTCGGAGTCGTCGGCGATCCCGTAACGCACGAGCTCCGGCGCCCCGGTCGCGAGCACGCGCCCCGCCCGTGTCGCGACGTCGCCCTCCACGCAGCCGGCACTCACCGAGCCCGCCATCCGACCGTCCCCGGCAACGAGCATGCGCGCGCCCGGCAGGCGCGGCGCCGATCCGTGCACCTGCACGAGCGTCGCGAGCGCGATCGCCTGTCCTTCCGCCCGCCAGCGATCGAGCGTTTCGAAAAGCTCCCGCATGCGCCTCAGCCCGGGGCGACGCTCCGCCCGGCGAGGGCGGCCGCCGCCACCAGCTCCTCCAGGTAGCGGTCGTCCCAGAACGAGAGCTGGAGCTGCTTGGCGCGCCGGAAGAAGAGCTGGATGTCGTACTCGGTGGTGAACCCGATGCCGCCGTGCACCTGCTGCGCCATCGCCGTCACGTCGCGATAGGTGCGGCAGGCGAAGAGCTTCGCCATCGGCGCGAGCTTGGCGACCGGCCGCCCGGTCGCGAGGGCCCAGGCGGCCTCGTGGACGAGGGTGCGGCCGCCGTCGACCGTCGTCGCCGCGTCGGCGAGATAGTGGGCGATGGCCTGGAAGGCGCCGAGCGGCTTGTCGAACTGATGGCGCGTCTTGGCGAAGTCCACGGTGATCTCGAGCGCGCGCTCCGCCCCGCCCATCGCCTGCGCGGCGAGCAGCACGATCCCTTCGTGCATGACGTCGTTCCAGACACTCCACCCGCCGCGGGCCGCGCCCACGCGCTCGCTCCCGGCGACCGGCACGTCGCGGAACACGACCTCGTACTGCGTGTCGGAGGCGACGGTGTGCTGCTGCGTGAGCGTCACGCCGGGCGCCGTCGGATCGACGAGGTAGAGCTCCACGTCGTCCGCCCCCGCGCCGCTGCGCGCGAGCACGAGCAGCCGGGTCGCCGCCTTCGCGAAGAGGACGTGCCGCTTGGCGCCGGAGAGCCGCACGTCGCCGCCGCTCCCGGTCGTCGCGAGCCGAACGCCCGCCGGTCCGTAGCCGCCGCGCGGCTCGAGCCACGCCGGCGTGAGGATCGCCTCGCCGGACGCGATCTGCGGGAGCCACGCACGCTTCTGCGCCTCGGTGCCCGCGCGCGCGATCACGCCGCCGCAGAGCACCGCCGACACGAAGTGCGGCGACGGCGCGAGCGCTCGGCCGAGCTCCTCGTACACGATCATCGCCTCGAGGACGGACTGGCCGCCGCCGCCATGCGCCTCCGGCACGGTGAGGCCGGTGACCCCGAGCTCGCCGAGCTGCTTCCAGAACGCGGCCGGGAAGCCGATCGGATCGTCCTCCATCCTGCGCACGATCTCGATCGGCGACTGCTCGGCGCACAGGCTCCGCACGGTGTCGCGGAGCATGCGTTGTTCTTCGGTGAAATGGAGGTCCATGTGCGTTCCCGTTCGTGTGGTCTACGCGACGATCCCGTCGCGGCGAAGGTCGGCGATCGCCGCCGCGTCGAGGCCGGCGGCCGCGAGCAGGGCATCGGTGTCGGTCGCGTCCGCCTCCGGCACGCGGTACGCGGGCGCCCGCTCGCATCCCGCGAGCACCGGCGCGAGCTGGCGGAAGCGCCCCCGCGTCGGGTGCTCGGCATCGACGAAGGCGCGGCGCGTGGCGTGTTGCTCCAAGGCGGGCAGCTCGGCGATCTCGCGCACCGGTGCGACGCAGGTGTCGTTGCCCGCGAGGCGGGCGACCCAATCGTCGCGATCGCGGGTCGCGAAGACGCGCCGCAGGTCGGCCCGGATCGCCTCCTGCCGCTCGTCGTCGCGCTGGTGCTTCGCCCACTGCGGAAGCTCGAGGAGACGGCACAGATTCGCCCAGAACTGCGGCTCGATCGCCGCGACCGACAGCCACTTGCCGTCCCGCGTGCGGTAGGCGTCGTAGCAGGCGTAGCGTCCCGTCAGGAGGTCTCCGCCCGGCGCGGGCGCGCGGCCGGTCGCGAGGTGCTCGTCGATGGTGAGGCCCATGAGCGCCAGGACGCCCTCCGCGACCGACACGTCGAGGTAGGCGCCCGTTCCGCCCTGCCGCGCGCGCACGAGCGCCGCGAGGATGGCGATCGCCGCGTGCATGCCGCCGCCCGCGGCGTCGGCGATGGTCGCGCCGGGAAGCGCCGGACCGCCGTCGGCGCGCCGTCCGCTCATCGCGAGGAAGCCGCCGTCCGCGAGGTAGTTGAGGTCGTGCCCGGCCCATGCCGCCTGCGGACCGTCCTGGCCGTAGCCGCTCGTCGAACAGTAGACGATCGCCGGGTTCACGGCGCGCGCGGCCTCCCAGCCGATGCCGAGCCGCGCGACGACGCCCGGCCGGAAGCTCTCGATCACGACCTGCGCCCCGGCCACGAGCGTGAGGAACGCGTCCCTGCCGCGCGGCTGCTTCAGATCGATCTGTACGCGGCGCGTCCCACGGCCCGCGCTGTAGGTGAAGAACGGCGGCTGGATCTGCACGCCCTGCTTCGCCGGCGGCGGCCCCACTTTCACGACCGCCGCGCCGTAGTCCCCGAGGATGCGCGAGCAGCGCGCCGCCGGCCCGACGCTCGCGAGATCGAGCACAGTGACATCGTGGAGGAAGCCGGAGCCCATGATCGACCTACCCCCGGAGCTCATGACCGCGTCGGCACTCAGAAGTTCTTCGGAAGGTCGAGCTTCCGGCGCGCGATGATGTTCTTCTGGATTTCCGAGGCGCCGCCGCCGATCGTGTCGATCACCGTGTAGCGGTAGGTCGACTCGGCGCGGCCGCCCATCGGGGCGCCCTCGGTGCGGACGCGGAGCTGGGCGCCCGGCCCACCGATGTCCATCGACGCGTTCGCGAGCCGGCGCGAGAACTCGGTCGCGTAGAGCTTGTACTCCGACGCCTCGGCGGTGGGCGCCGCGCCACCCGCGAGCGAGGCCGCGACGAAGCGCAGGCCGAGCACGCGCGCCACCTCGGCTTCGGTGGCGAGCCGGGCGATCTTCTGCCGGATCACCGGGTCGTCCCGCAGCGGCACGCCATCGCGCTCTTCCGTCGCCACGTAGTCGAGGAGGAGATCCAGCCGCTGCTGGATCGGCGAGAACGTGAACATCGTGAAGCGCTCGAGGTCGAGCGCCTCGGAGATGTAGTTGAAGCCGCGCCCGCGCTCCCCGACCATGTACTCGTTCGGGACGTACACGTCGTCGAGGAATACCATGTTGGTGATCTCGTCCCCGATGGTCGGCATCGGCGTCACGCTGATGCCGGGCGCCTTCATCGGCACGAGGAACAGGCTGATGCCCTTGTGCTTCGGCGCGTCGGGGTCGGTGCGCGCGCCGACCCAGTACCATTCGGCGAAGTGCGCCGACGTGGTGAAGATCTTCTGGCCGTTCAGCCGCCAGCCGTCGCCGTCGCGCGTCGCCTTGAGCGCCATCGCGGCCGCGTCCGAGCCCGCCTGCGGCTCGCTGTAGCCGACGGCGAACTCGACGTCGTTGTTCAGGATCTTCGGCAGGAACTCGCGCTTCAGCTTCTCGTTCCCGTGGCGCATGAGGGTCTTGCCGACGATGCCGACGCCCTTTCCGATCTGAGGCGCACCGACGGCGGCGAGCCGCTCGTTCAGGAGGTACTCGTAGAGGCCGCCGGTCTCGGAGCCGCCGTGCTCCTTCGGCCAGCTCATGCCGAGCCACCCCGCCTGCCCGATCTTCTTCATGAAGGCCCGACGCTTCGGCGTGTCGCAGATCTGCGCCATGTTCTCGCGGGTGACGTCCATCACTTCGGGGTCGCGGTTGGCCTCGATGAAGGCGTCGACCTTGGCGACGAACTCCTGTTCCGCGTCCGAGAATTCGAAATCCACCGGAAGATCCTCCTGCGAAATGTCGGCC
>JADLHM010000019.1 GCA_020848745.1 Deltaproteobacteria bacterium
CGTCGTGGCGCTCTCCGAGATCGACATCAAGCGTTGCGAGAAGATCGTCGGCGGCTTCGTCGACCGCTGCCGACCTCCCCCGCATCTTCGCCCGGAGGAGAAGTCAAAAGAAATACCCCACCCGAGTCATCAGCCTGTTCCCGCAGGTGCGGGATGGGTCCGCTCCCCGCCGTAGCGCCCATGATCCGCGCTCAGGCGAAGTTGGCGGTCGCGCCGCCGTCGATCCGGAAGTCGCTGCCGGTGATGAGGCCTACTATTAATAAGTGACCGGCATTGCAGCTAAAGATGCTTATCCACACCCGTCTGGAGTCGGTCGCGGAGCTGCTGGAGGAGCAGCTCGTAGACCACGCTCCGCTGCTCGGCGAAGACGCACTCGATCGTTCCCGGCTTCGCGTAGCTGAACACGACGCGATAACCGCCAATCCGCAGGCGACAGTACCCGTCCAGCGGGGGCTCGAGAACCTTGATGTCGCCCTTCTCCCGCGCGAGATCCTTGAGTGCGTGGCGCAGGCGCTGTTTCGGCTCGGGCGGAAGGCGCCGGACGAACTCGACGACCTGAGTCGCCAACACGACCTTCATTCGTCGTCGAGCGCCGAAAGTGGAACGAACCGTGTCCGACCTGCCCGGTGGTCCGCGATCGCCTTCTGCGCGGCAGGATTCGCCAATATCTCCATCGTTTCGACGATCGCTTCCAGATGATCGCGCGACAGGAGGTACGCAACGGTCTCTTGCCTGCGGGCGATGCCAACGAGGGCGCCGCCCTCAGCCTCTCTCAGAAGTCGCGGAAGCTGACTTTGGGCTTCGGTTACAGAATACGTAGAACGTGTCATTTTGTTATGTAGTTATGGGATGAGCATGCCGGTGTCAACCCGAGAGTCGAGCCCGCGAGCCTATCAACCCCGCGCGTACCAGCGCACGCTCGATCCCCTGCCCTCCGGGCGTACGGAACACGCCGTGGCGAAGAGCCGTGTCTCACGCCGTTTCGTGGCGCTCACGCAGGCGCGCCTGACGACGTGGCTCGCGGAACCGCTCGACGCGCTCGGCATCCGGGTGATTCTGATCGACGGCCTCCACTTCCGCGATCATGTGATCCTCTTGGCCTTGGGGTTCACGATCGACGGGCACAAACTGCTGTTCGCCACAGCTCGGGGGATGTCCCGTTCGCTGCTAAAAGTCGCTGTTGAAAACGGCGGTCCTCGGTGACGGTATGATCACGCGGCCAACTCTTCTCCGATTTCGCTGCCTGAGGCAACGCTTGCGACGAGTGCAGTGCGAAGTTTCGGCAACTCACTGAATCCCCGGATCGCGCGGCAGCGCGGTTGCGCGTGATCGAGTGCGGCCGCCACCCACCGCAGAATCATCCGTCCACTGCGCCAGCGCTTGGGGTTGCGGGTATAGGTCGCGATCGTCCCGTTGAGGTTTTCGATCGTGTTCGTCGAGCGGAGCGTCCGGTACAGCGCCCCGCGCACCCCGAGGCGCTGCCGCGTCAGGGTCTCCGCGCGTCCCTCCTGCAAGGAGGCGGCGGCGCCGGGGTGCGCTTCTTCCAGCGAGCGCGCGAGTCGCTTGAGGCGCGCTTCCGCTTTCTTCCAGTCCGCCTCGTCGTAGGCCTTCCGCATCTCCGTGCGGACCCGCGGCCGGGCGTCCTCCGGGAGATGCCCCAGGACGTTGCGGTTTCTCGAGGTTGGCTTGGCAGCCGGAAGGGTACGTCGCCCGATCCTTTTTTACACACCCGCTGGTTCTAGCCCAGCGAGCTGCGTCGCCTCTCGGCTGCGGTCGATGCGCAGCGAACCCTCATCGGTGTGCACGAAGATGCGCACGGCGCCCTGCGCATCTGGGGTCTCGTCAACTCGGGCAGGCGCTGGCTCCGAGATATCCAGGGCGGCCGGCGCGCCGGCGCGCAGCTACCGGATGTCCCTGTGGTTCACGTCGATGCGCCGGGAAGCCTCGCGGTGTACCGGGCGCAGAAACTGGTCGCGAAGCTCCGGTCCGGGCGCATATCCGGAACACGAGTCGATCAGTTCGCCTCCGCATGGCTGCCGGAACGATTCACGGATTTCCTCGAGGACCTCATCGCGCGTCACGTGGTCGCGCGCGAACGATCCGACCTGTCATGGGCGCCGCTCACGCTCGACCTTCCGCGGGAAATCGCGGAACGCATGATGAAACGCGTCATCGCGCTGATGCGAGAGGCGCGCCACGGCGGCTCGATCATCTTCGTGCCCACGGACGCTGGCGCACCCACGACCGACGAGCCCTATATCGACCTGAAATATCGCTTCGAGACGTCGCCGACGAAGCGCTGGTTTCCCGAGGTCGTCGTCTCGATCCTGAATCGCCTCGCGCAGATCCATGGGGCGGGTCCTCGCCCCGTCGGATGGCGCGAGTTCGAGACGACGCTGGACGATGACCTCGCCACACTCGACGAGGCGCTCTTCGAAACCGCGCATCTGATTGCGGAACTCGCGTCTACCGACGGTGCCGTGGTGATGACGAAGCTGCACGACATCGTGGGCTTCGGCGGCATGATCTCGGGACGTCTGCCGGCGGTCAGACGCGTGGCCAGAGCGCTGGACCTCGACGCCGGCTCGACGGTGGATGAACCGGCCGAGAACGTCGGCGCCAGACATCGCTCTGCGTACCGCCTCGTGGCCGCGGTCCCGGGCGCCATCGTTATCGTCGTCTCGCAGGACGGCGGAGTGCGCTTCGTCGCGCAGAGGGACGGGCGCGTCACTTACTGGGAACAGGAGTAGGTTCATCGCCATCGCCGAGAAGCTGGACGAGAAGGCGGTGACGTGGGTCGAGAAGGTCGCCGACGAGCAGTACAATAACCCGACTACCAAGTAACCACCGAGGAGATACTCCCATGTACCAGACGAAAGCCTACGCTGCCTCCAACAAGATCGCGCCGCTGGCCGGCACCTCGATCCCGCGGCGCGACCCGAGCGACCGCGACGTGCAGATCGAGATCCTCTACTGCGGCATCTGCCACTCCGACCTGCACTACGCGCGGGACGAGTGGCACGAGACCATGCCCGCGGTCTACCCGTGCGTGCCGGGACACGAGATCGTCGGCCGCGTGACCAAGGTCGGCTCGGGCGTGACCAAGTACAGAGTGGGCGAGCTCGTCGGGGTCGGGTGTCTCGTCGACTCGGACCGCTCCTGCCCGAACTGCAAAGCCGGGCTCGAGCAGTTCTGTCCGGGCCAGGTGCTCACCTACGGCAGCCCGGACAAGCACGGGACGGCACCGGTCACCTATGGCGGATATTCGGACTCGATCGTCGTGGCTCAGCACTTCGTCCTCCGCATCCCGCCGAATCTCGACCTCGCGGGCGCAGCACCGCTGCTCTGCGCCGGGATCACGACCTACTCGCCGATGCGCCACTGGGGCGTCACCAAGGGGAAGAAAGTCGGCGTAGTGGGCCTGGGCGGCCTCGGGCACATGGGCGTGAAGTTCGCGCACGCCTTCGGCGCGCACACGGTGGTGTTCACGACCTCGCCGGGTAAGACCGAGGACGCGAAACGCCTCGGGGCAGACGAGGTCGTCGTGTCGAAGAACGCCGACGAAATGCGGAAGCACGCGGGCAGTTTCGACTTCATCCTCGACTGTGTCGCCGCCCCGCACGACATCAACGCCTACATCGACCTCCTGGCCCGGGACGGGAACCTCACGATGGTCGGTGCACCCGACAAGCCGCTGCCGGTCAAGGTGTTCGGCCTCATCGTCCAGCGGCGGAGCTTCTCCGGTTCGCCGATCGGCGGCCTTGCCGAGACGCAGGAGATGCTCGACTTCTGCGGCCAGCACGACATTACCGCCGACGTCGAGGTGATCCCGATCCAGAAAATCAATGAGGCGTACGAGCGGATGGCGAAGAGCGACGTAAAGTATCGGTTCTCGATCGACATGGCGTCGCTCGGGTCCAAGTGATCCAAGCCCGCGTCCGTGACGGCGCGACGCGACGCTCCCGAGCCGCAAAGGAGATTTGGCGATGACGACATCCAACGAAGGGAACGACGCGCGGCGTGGCACTACGCGACGTGAGATTCTCGGTGCAGGGGCGGCTTTAGCTGCTTCGGCCATGACCGCGACCAATGGACGGCCGAAATCGTCTATCCGGCCGCTCAGCAAAACGCCTGATTCAGGAGTACACATTTTGAACTGGAGGAAACGATGCAGACGCGAAAACTTGGAACGAGTGGTCTCGAAGTGTCCGCCCTCGGCTACGGTGCGATGGGCCTCTCCTTCGGCTACGGCCCGGCCGTGGACAAGCAGCACGGCATTGCCGTCATTCGGAAGGCCGTCGATCTGGGCGTCACGTTCTTCGACACGGCCGAAGTGTACGGCCCCTTCACGAACGAAGAACTCGTCGGTGAAGCCCTCGCGCCGGTTCGCGATCGCGTGGTGATCGCCACCAAGTTCGGCTTCAGCTTCAAGGACGGGAAGCAGGTGCCGGGCGCGTTGGATAGCCGCCCAGATCGCATCCGCGAAATGGTGGAGGCGTCGCTCGAGCGGCTGAAGACCGACCGCATCGACCTCCTCTACCAGCACCGGGTCGATCCGAACGTCCCGATCGAGGACGTGGCCGGTGCCGTGAAGGACTTGATCGCGGCCGGGAAGGTCAAACACTTCGGCCTGTCGGAGGCGGGGGTCAACACCATCCGCCGGGCACACGCCGTGCAGCCGGTCGCAGCGCTCCAGAGCGAATACTCACTCTTCTGGCGGGAGCCGGAGGAGCAGATCCTCCCAACGCTCGAGGAGCTCGGCATCGGGTTCGTGCCGTTCAGCCCGCTGGGCAAGGGCTACCTGACCGGCAAGATCGATGAGCGCACGAAGTTCGACGCCGGAGACTTCCGCAACTCCGTCCCGCGCTTCTCGGAGGAGAACCGCAAGGCCAATCAGGCGCTCGTCGAGTTGCTCGGCCGGGTTGCCGCGCGGCAGACGGCGACGCCGGGCCAGGTGGCGCTCGCGTGGCTGCTCGCCCAGAAGCCGTGGATCGTGCCGATTCCCGGGACCACGAAGATCCATCGGCTGGAAGAGAACGTGGGCGGTGCGGCCGTCGCACTCACGCTCGACGACCTCCGTGAGATCGCCAGCACGGCCAGCGAGATCGCCGTCAAGGGCGAGCGCTACTCCGAGGCGGCCCAGAAGATGATCGACCGGTGAACCGCCGCGGTGCGGTGAACCTGATCGTGGAGTCGGCGTAGGTTTCAATCATGATCGAGGTGCAGTCATGACCGGCCGGGGCTGGCCTGTCGACGAGCTCAGCCTGCTGGGCCGCACCGGCGAGATCGCCATCTCGTCGCGCCGGGCCGACGGCTCGGACAGCCCCTGGTGGCCGATCTGGGTCGTCCGCGTGGGCGACGACGTGTACGTGCGTTCCACCGACGGTCCAGACAAGATCTGGTTCCGCAATGCGCTTCGCCGCCGTCGGGGACGGATCCGCGCCGGCGACACCGTGATCGAGTCCGTCTTCGTCGATCACCAGGACGGACCGCAGGAAAACATCACCGCGGCGTACCGCGCGAAGTACCGCGCCAGTTCGCCCTGGAGCCTGAACCGGGCATCGACCTCGACCTCCACCATCAAGGTGCTGCCCGCGCCATGACCGCCTGCCCGCGAATCGGCGATCGTGATGGGCGAGAGAGCTCTGGAGATCCTGGGAGTCGAACGAGCAGAAATCGCCGAGATCACTGCGCGCGTTCGCGATCGGGACGACGCTCGAATGCAGGTCGCGGTGGCGAGCGGATTCGCCGCGGGAAGCGCACTCTTCAGCGGCAAGCCCGAGCCGACAGGCTCGGCTTGACCGGTCGGGCGGCCTATAGCATCGAGAGGACTTCGCCAATGGAGATCAACCGCAAGGCCGACATGGCGACCGTCGAGGGGCCGTCGGAGTGCTTCACGGGTAGAGTCACCATCACGGGGCTGTTCCGGCGCGAAGCTCCCTCGCGCGTCACCGGCGCGATCGTCCACTTCGAGCCGGGCGCCCGCTCCGCGTGGCACTCGCATCCGCTGGGCCAGACGCTGATCGTCACGGAAGGCGTCGGCTGGACGCAGGTCGACGAGGGGCCGATCGTCGAGTTCCATGCCGGCGACATCCTGTGGTGCCCGGCCGAGCAGAAGCACTGGCACGGAGCGACTCCGCATGCATCCATGACGCACATCGCAATTCAGGAAGCCCTCGACGGCACGAACGTCACCTGGATGGAGAAGGTGACCGACGGGGAGTACCTTGCCGGACCGGCGCGGGATTGAGCCGTTCGCCGGGAAGGGGGAGACGATGCGCGCAACCGTCATGCACAAGGCCCACGACGTTCGCGTCGAAAGCGTCGCTGACGCAGCCATCCAGAAGCCGACCGATGCGGTGATCCGCGTGATCCGCGCCTGCATCTGCGGAAGCGACCTCTGGCCCTACAACGGCGGGCCGAACGTCAGCGGCCAGCGCGGGTCGCGCCCGGGCACGGCGTTCCCGACGGCTATCGCGCGATGAACGAGCGCGAGGCGCTGAAGGTGATGATCAAGCCCTGACGCGCGTGTCCAGCGGGTCCGTCATGGTCGTTCGTGGAGGATTCCGACCGGGTCTCAGATCCCGACTCAGATCCATCGCGCATGCCTACCCCAGCATCCTTCCCACGTTCTCGCTGTTCTTCGTCTGGCGGTTTCCGTCATCGCCGCGGGCAAGGTGATCTTCGACGTGGTCGAGCACGATAAACGATACTCGCGCCGATGGAGCACCTGCCCTCGCTGATTCTCGTGCTGACCGTGCTCGCGGGCGTGTCGCTGCTCTCGCGCCGCGTCGCCGCGCCCGAGTCCGTATTGCTCGCGCTGGCCGGGCTCGCCTGGTCGCAGATCCCGAACCTGCCGCGGCCCGAGATCGAGCCGGAGCTCGTGCTCGCCGTGCTGCTCCCACCGCTGCTCTACTCGGAGACCTGGGCGACGTCCTGGCTCGATTTCCGGCGCTGGCTGCGGCCGATCCTGCAGCTCGCGATCGGCCTGGTGGGGTTCACGATCCTGGTGGTCGGGCTGGTGGCACACTGGGCGATGCCGGTGCTGCCCTGGCCGGTCTGCTTCCTGCTCGGCGCGATCGTCTCGCCCACCGACACCGTCGCGGTTCAGACCGTCCTCGAGCGGCTGCGCGCGCCGCGGCGCACGACGGCGATCCTCGGCGGCGAGAGCCTGGTGAACGACGCGACCGGCCTGCTCGGCGTGGGGCTCGCGACCGTGGTCGTGATGACCGGCGAGTTCCAGCCGGTCGCGATCGGCTTGTCGTTCGCGCGCATCGCCGGGCTCGGCCTCGCGATCGGCGCCGCGGTCGGCTGGCTCGCCGCCGACCTGAACCGGCGCGTGCGCGGCACGCACGCGCTGTTCGCGCTGTCGTTGGTGGCGCCGTACGCCGCGTACTTCGTGGCCGAGGAGGCGGGCGCATCCGGCGTCCTCGCGGTGGTGATCGCGGGCTTCGTTTCGTCCTGGCGCCAGAACAACATCGCGCCGGAGAGCCGCGTCGAGATGTACTCCGCGTGGGACCAGCTCGCGTTCGTGCTGAACGGCCTGATGTTCCTGTTCATCGGACTCGAGGCGCTATCGCGCCTGTCCGAAGCGCTCGAGTCCGCGCCGCGCGTCGTGACGGGCGCGTTGTTCGTGAGCGCGGCGGTCATCGTCGCGCGCATCGCATGGGCCTTCCCCACCGGGTATCTGCCGCCCGCTCTCGCACCGCGGCTGCGCGCGCTCGAGGGCGGCTACCCCGATGTGCGCTCGGTCACGATCGGCGCGTGGTGCGGCGTGCGCGGCGCGGTCTCGCTCGCAGCAGCGCTGTCGGTGCCGCACGTGCTCCCCGCCGACGGCGCGCCGTTCCCGGGCCGCGCCGAGATCATCGCCTGCACGCTGGTCGTGATCCTGGTGACACTGCTCGGGCAGGGCCTCACGCTGCTGCCCCTCGTGCGCTGGCTCGGCCTCTCCGACGCCGACCTGACGGCGGCCGAGGTGCGCCGCGCGCGCGCGGCGATGCTGGCCGCTGGCATCGCGCGCCTGGACGCCTTCTGCTCCGAGCACGGCTGCCCGATCGCGGTGCGTCGCTATCGCGAGGTGATGGTCGACGAGCTGGAGGCGCTGCGGGCCGTGGACGAGCTGGCGCGCACGCGCGCGCGCGAACACCGCGACGTCGCGATCGAGGTGCGCCGCGCGGTCTACGTGGCGCAGACCGACGCGTTGCTCACGTTGCGCGATGGCGGCGGTATGAACGACCGGATCCACCAAGAGCTGCAGCTCGCGCTCGACCGCGCGAACGCCGACTTGGTCGAGCCGTGAGCGGAGGGCCGCCCGCTGGCGCGCGGAGGGGGCCCGTGGGACGCTCCTCCCGCTGGGGCGGATAGCTTTTGACAGCAAGTACATCCTCGGCAGACTACAGTTCTTCACACTTCGGACTTCCCGGATGGCATCCTTCAGTGCGACCAAGATCAGAACTAGGCGGTAGCGCCCCCCTCGCGAACGTTGTTCGCGACGAGGGGTGGGCGTCATGAGCCCGCACGAGCACGGACATCGTGACCCTTTGCACGGGCAGCATCAGGAGCCTGCGGAGGGAGTGCTGAAGGATCCGGTGTGCGGGATGACGGTCACCGCGACCTCGCGGCATCACCACGTGCACGCGGGCGTCACGTACTACTTCTGCAGCGACAGGTGCCGGACCAGGTTCGCGGCCGAGCCGAGCACGTTCCTCACCCCCGGAGAGCGAGCCTCCGCAGCGGAGGAGCCGGGGACGGTCTACGTCTGCCCGATGCACCCGGAGATCCGGCGCGACGAGCCTGGGACCTGTCCGAAGTGCGGCATGGCGCTCGAGCCCGAGCTGCCGAGCCTCGAGGAGCAAGAGAATCCCGAGCTCGTCGACTTTCGCCGCCGATTCCTGTGGACGCTGCCCCTCACGATCATCGTCACCGTGCTCGCGATGTTCGGCCACCGGCTCGGGTGGCTCGAGATGGCCACGCAGAGCTGGCTCGAGCTGGTCCTGTCGATTCCGGTCGTGGTGTGGGCTGGGCGGCCCTTCTTCGAGCGCTGGGCGCAGTCGATCGCGAACAAGAGCCCGAACATGTGGACGCTCATCGGCACCGGCACGGGCGCCGCGTTCGTCTACAGCGTCGTCGCCACGGCCCTGCCGGGCGCCTTCCCGAGCTCGTTCGTCACGATGGGCCGCGTCTCGGTGTACTTCGAGGCGGCGGTCGTCATCATCTCGCTGACCCTCTTCGGGCAGCTCCTCGAGCTCAAGGCTCGCTCGCAGACCTCGTCGGCGCTCAAGGCGCTGCTCGGCCTCGCGCCCAAGACCGCCCGTCGCATCAAGCCCGACGGCACCGACGAAGACGTGCCACTCACACATGTCCACGTCGGCGACGCGCTGCGCGTACGGCCCGGTGAGAAGGTGCCCGTCGACGGCGTGGTGCTCGAGGGCAGCTCCAACGTCGACGAGTCGATGCTCACCGGCGAGCCGCTCCCGGTGACCAAGAAGGCCGGCGACAAGGTGTTCGGGGCGACGCTCAATAGTTGACAGAAGGAATCTCTAGCTGCGTTTTCGCCCCGGCGAGTTGACGGACCCGTTATCGGCCGTGCACGGTTGTACCGCCGTTCGCTACAGCACGCAGGCGTTCGATGTGAGCGTGGAGGTGCCTCGAGACAGGCCGCCGGGCAGCCTGCTGCTGCGTGGCGCACGCGTCATCATGATGCGGGGCGATGAAATCATCGACCCGGCGGACATCCTCGTCCGCGATGGGCGGGTCGCCGCGATCGGACCGAGCGGCACGCTGAAGGCGCCCGCGGGCAGCGACGTCCGGGATGTGGGCGGCAAGACCATCGTGCCGGGCTACATCGAGTTGACAGGAATCTCTAGCTGCGTCTTGATTATCCGGTTGTTTCAGCCGACCCCAATGGGCTGGGGTCACCCAGCTCCGAACGCTTCCGGAGGTCCTTCGCGCCGTGAATCAGCGCGTACGAGTCGGCTCCCGCCCGCTGCCGAATCCGAGGAGCGTCTGGAACGCCGCCATCGGATTGCGGCGGCGATGATGGCGAAAAACAAACTCGTCGAGGTAGACCTGCAGGTGAACGCGGCTCACCCCGTGATGGGTGCCCACCAGCCACTGCTGCAGGTTGCCGATCGCGCGATCGGCAAGTGGAACGGCCGAGCGGGTGCCCTTCCGGAGCTCGGTCCGGTGCGGTTGCTTGCGAGCCACGTGCACGTACCCCGCTTTGGTGAAGCCCGCGAATCCGGTCCACTGGTCGCTGACGATCGTGGCGCCCGCGGCGATGTTCCGCCGCGCAAAGTCCAGCATCGTCGCACCGCTGAAGTCGGGGATGACCTCCAACCGGAGACGCCCCGACGCCTTGCCGCGCCGCTCCACCGCCGCCAGCACAATGGCGGCCTTTCGGCCCTTCAGTTGCCGGCTCCCGCGCACCCCGGGTTGCGGCGCCCCGATCCAGGCCTCGTCGATCTCGACCTCACCGCGGAGCAGCTCCCTCGTCCGATTCACCATCGCCCGCCGCAGCTTGTGGAGCATCATCCAGGCGGTCTCATAGCGGCTGAGCCCGAGTTGGCGCTGCAAGAGCAGCGCCGAGAGGCCGCGCGTGTCCGTCGTCATGAGATACGCCGCCCAGAACCACACGGTCAGGGGCTGCTTCGTATTGTGCATGACGGTGCCGGCGGTCACGGACGCCTGGTACCGGCAGGCGGCACACTGCCAGCGCCGCTGAGCGACCAAGGCGAACGCCCGATCATGTTTGCAGCGCGGGCAGCGAAAGCCCTCGGGCCATCGGCAACTCGCCAAGTACTGCTGACACGAGTCCTCGTCCGCGAACTGGCGCTGGAACTGCCGGCGACTGGTAGGAAAACCCGGCCGCGGCATGCCGCCCACTACAGCTTGGGGCTTGCTGAAACAACCGGATAATCAAGAGCTGCGTTTTCGCCGTGCCTCCGCCACAGTCGGGGGCTAATTGAAAGCATGATTGACAATCAGCCCCACGCCGGCAATGTCCACTGGATGATCCCCCGCGTCCTCGAGCCCCGCCTCCGTGATCTCGCGCGCAAGTTCCCGGTCGTGACGGTCACGGGGCCGCGGCAATCGGGAAAGACAACGCTGTGCCGCACGGTGTTTCCCGACAAGCCGTACGTCTCGCTCGAGGCTCCCGACGTGCAGGAGTTCGCGCGGCGCGATCCACGGCGCTTTCTCGCCGAACGGCGGGACGGCGCGGTGCTCGACGAGGTGCATCGGGTGCCGGCGCTTCTGTCGTACGTGCAGGCACTGGTCGACGAGACCCCCGGGCCCGGTCGCTTCGTCCTTACGGGCTCGGCGAACTTCGCCCTGTTGCAGTCTCTCGGGCAGTCGCTCGCCGGACGCACGGCACTCCTCGAGCTTCTGCCGCTGTCGCTCGAGGAGGTGCGCCGCTTTCCCGATCCACCGAGCGAGCTCTTCGACCTCCTCTTCTGCGGCACCGCGCCCGCCGTCTACGACCGCTCCCTCGCGCCCGACGATTGGTACCCGAGCTACGTCGCGACCTACGTCGAGCGCGACGTCCGCATGATCCTGAACGTCGGCGACCTCGTCGCCTTCCAGACGTTTCTTCGGCTCTGTGCGGGTCGGAGCGGGCAGCTCGTGAACCTCTCCGCGCTCGGCGCCGACGCAGGCCTCACCCACGTGACGGCGAAGTCGTGGCTCTCGGTGCTCGAAGCCGGGTACGTCGCGTGGCGCCTGCCGCCGTTGCATGCGAACGTCACGAAGCGTCTCGTGAAGACGCCGAAGCTCCATTTCTTCGACACTGGCATGCTGTGCTGGCTCCTCGGCATCCGCTCGGCCGACCAGCTCCGCGAGCACCCCCTCCGCGGCGCGATCTTCGAGACCTGGGTCGCCTCCGAGATCCGCAAGGCGCGCGTGCATCGCGGCCTGGCGCCGAGCCTGAGCTTCTTCCGTGATCGCAAGGGACAGGAGGTCGACGTCATCGTCGAGCTCGGCCGCGAGCTCTTGGCCGTCGAGACGAAGTCGGGACAGACGGTGGCCGACGACTTCTTCGACGGGCTGCGCGCGTTCGAGACCGTGATGACGGCCGCCCGCCCGCGACGCCGTACGCGCGGGTTCGTGGTCTACGGCGGCAGCGAGGCCCAGGACCGGACGGCCGGCGCCGTTGTCCCGTGGTCGGCGCTCGACGCCGCGTCATGGTGGGAGGCTGCATCGCCGTAGCACCGGGGCTCAGCCGCAAACACCGACCGCTTCGTGATCCGAGCCCGGTTCAGCGCGTCGCGCCACGGCGCACGACTACCTCGGCGGCGCGAAAGAGCCTGCTGTGCTCGGTTCCGGTGGATCGAGGATCACGTCCTCCCCGGCGATGCCGGGTCTACGGCGACGCGCTCGTCGTCGCCGCGGGCGACGGGCTCATCCGGACCAGTTCCGGGCTGAGCGCGACATTGGCGCTCCGGATCTCGTCGCGAATGCGTTTGCCGAGGCCGGCCTGGGTCAGCACCCGCTCGAGTCGCGGCAGGAATTTCTCCGTCGTTGGGGAGGAGTAGGGCGACGTTCGGGAACGGGGCGCAGGTCCGATAATCGGCGGTTACGTCAACTCGGCGGCTAATACCGACCGACCGACGTATCGGATCGACGTCACCGAAAGTCTCGAAGTCCCGACTTTTCGAATGGACAACCTGGCTTACGTGGTGCGACCGTGCCGCCACTCTCGTCGAGAGCGGCGTCCCGTCCGTCGCGAATCAGCATGCGACGATTGTCAGGTCGTGGCCAATCCGAATCAGGCGGACGGAGATGGGGACGGCGTTGGAGACGTGTGCGATGCGTGTCCTGACGCCGATGCTGACGGAATCTGCGACGTGGCCGACAACTGTCCTTCCGACCACAACGTCGATCAGGCGGACGGTGACGGTGTCGGGGACGAGTGCGACAACTGCCCGACGGACGCGAACGCCGACCAGGCCGATGCCGACGAAGACGGTCGAGGAACCGCCTGTGATCCGTGCGCAGACGTAGGCGACGAGGACGAGGACGAGATTTGCGACGACGTCGGCAACTGCTCCTGCATATTCAACGACGATCAAGCCGGAACCAAGGAGCATGCGATGAGGGCGGTCGCCGAGCGTTTCCGCGACCGCGGGATACGGCGCCTCGGTCTCGGCGATCTCGCCGGGGGGCTCGGCCCGCCACGGGTCCGCATCCGACAGCGGGCGCTGGGCGAGCGGGACGCCGTTCAACACGACGCCTTGGGCCGTCAGCATCGGCGTGACGGCTGCGGTCGCCGCTGCGGCGATGATGGCATCGGGGGCTGGAAGCATTTGCGGTAGCTTGAGGCGAGATGTAAGGCCTGATATGCTTACCTCAATGCCACGACATGCGACCGTCGTCCGCCTGAGCTCGAAGGGTCAACTGGTCATTCCGGCGTCCCTGCGTCGCAAGCTCGGCTTCAAGACCGGCCAAGCGCTCGCCGTTCGCACCGGTACCGATCGTGAGATCGTCCTCAGTCCCGCGGCGGAGGATTCGCGGGGTTTCGAGGCCATGCTGGAGCAGGCGCGATCCTGGGCGGCGGCGCGCCGGCGGGATCTGGTCGCGGAGCTGCATGACCGCCGCCGGCGGGAACGCGCTCGCGAGACCGGCTCGCGGTGAGCGTCGCTGTCATCGACGCCGGCGTCGCCATCGGATGGCTACAAGGCCGACACCGGTCGCTGACAAAGCTCGATCGGCTGCTCCGCGCCGCCCGGAGCGGTCGGACCGAGGTGGTGATCTCGATCGTCAATCTCGCCGAGGTGCTCATCCACACGGCCGATCTGACCCGCGCGACCGGGGTCGATGCGATTACGCTGCTCACAGCGAGTCGCGTCCGCCTCCATCACCCGGACGAGGCCGTCGCGCGGCGGGTCGCCAAGCTGCGGACGTCGCTGGCCGATGGCTTCGCCGCCGCCACCGCGTTGGAGCTCGGCGCCCGCTTGCACACGACCGACGCAGAACTGATTCGCCAGCTGCGCGGAGTGCGGTTACCGGTTACGCCGTACTGAAGAGTCCAGTGTGGCGAAGAGGAACGAGTGTCGGCACTCGCGCGTCTTGTCCGCGCGGCCGGGTTACGTTCGGAGCGTGGCGCTCAACCAACGGGCAGCACCAGTCGCTCCCCGAGTGCACGAAGCTCGGTGAGCCACGTTGCGACATCCGGGGCGTCGATCCAGCGCACCAACGACCAGTCTTCACGGGTTGCCTCGAGGAGCGGTCGCGCAACGTCCGGCGCGAACAACCCGACAGCCTTGCCCTGTGCTCCGGCCAACGCGTCATCCAGAGAGAGCTGCATTCGGCAGCAGAAGCCCCAGACGTCGGCGAGGTCTTTCGGCTCCCGCCGGTCTACCAGCGCGGTGACCTTGTTCGCGAGAATGTTCTCGGCGCTGTCGATGCGCCCGAGCACGGTGTGCTCGTGTGGGCTCCCGACTCGGCTCGGTACGTCGTCGACCATCTCGATTTTCAACGCGACGTCCGGCGTCTCGAGAACGCAGCGCACGAAGCGGCGCTCGCGAAGCGCCACCGACACGGTGCCGCCGGGGCGGCGACGCAACGCCTCGATCACCCTATCGGCCCAGAGGGGAAACTCCGGGGCATCGTTCGTGAACAGATCGAGGTCGTCCGAGAATCGATGCTGCAGATAGGCTCGTGACGCCGCGGTACCCCCGGACAGGTAGAAGCCGGTCGTGAGATCCCGCACGCGGGCCAACACATCGTCCTGCAGCGGATAGAGCCGTTCGAGGAAGAATGTAGGCGACGGCTCCACATTTACACCAGCAACTCTGGATGGTGTTGCGGCAGCCACCCGACGACGAAGCCGAGTCCACGGCGACGCGTTTCGGAACGGAGGCGATGCTGCCAAGCTGGCCAGCCTTCGATCAATGCGCGATAGCCGAGGAGGCGCACGATCTCCGGCCACGGGGCGTATTCGAGGAGGCGCACCACGGCCCAGGTGCGATCGAGCGGCCCGATCGTGTGGGTTCCGGCGACCAACGCTTCGAAATCCGCCGCGTCGAGATCGTAGTCCCACACCCAGGGAAGTCGTCGGTTCGGCGCCATTGCACGAGGCTAGCAGGCTCCATCACCCACTGTCATGTACCGACTGCTACCGCATCTTCAACACGTGGAAGGTCGCGCGCGCGGGACTCAGAGCTGCCAGTCCACGACCCTCTCGGCGTGGTACGTGCAGAAGGCAGGTCGTCGAGCCGAGGTGCACCTTCGGTGACGCGCTGCCCTTGGACATCGCGGGCGCTCCGTCGCCGACGAGGTCCAGCAGGTGGAACTCCCGACCCGTTGTTGGGAGGAATAGGGCGACGTTCGGGAAAGCGGCGCAGGTCCGATAATCGGCGGTTGGACGACAACTCGAAGGCTAATACCGACCGACCCCCGTGGGCGACCACGACCTCTCGTCCTTCCAGATCGACCTCGACGACGTCGCCGTCGAAGAAGCCCACTTTGCGGACGAGCTTCCGGACCGGGTTCGCGATGTGCGTGATGTCGAGGTCGCTCGCCGCCACCTCGTGGAGCATCGGCGTGAAGAGGAAGAGGTTGTCGCGGTTGATGACCGTCACCTCGACGGCGGGATCACGCTTCTACCGACGCGGTCCGTGCATCGTCTCAAGTAAAACTGCAACAAAGGTAAACGTTGGGACAAGGCGCGTGGCTTGACGGCACTCACCTGTCGCACGCCGTGGCAGGTGTCGCATGCGCGCGGCGCCATCGGACGTGCAGTCACTTCCGGCCGCTCGGCGCTCCCTGTGCGGCCCTGATCGCACGCATCGCGAGAAACATCGGCGTCGGGCGCGGCCGGGCATCGGACTGGCCCTCGACCGCTTCGATCGGAATGAGGCCGTCCTTCGCGTAGAAGTCGACTGCGCCCGGTCTTGCGTCGACGATCACGCCGACGCAGCCGTAGTCTTCGGCCATGCGGTTCGCAAGCTCGAGCACGAAACGCAGAAGCGCCTCACCTCGCCCGCATTTCTCACCAGGTCCACGTCGCGAGAGCGTCAAGCGTGCGCCAGATCGGGCCGAACGGAGCGCCGAGCGACGCAGGCGGACTGGACAGTCCGTTGAGGAGCGAGGCGCGAGTACGGCCTGAG
>JADLHM010000020.1 GCA_020848745.1 Deltaproteobacteria bacterium
GACTACGAGTACGAGCGCAACGGCACGGCCAATTTGTTCATGCTGTTCGAACCGCTCGCCGGCCAGCGCCACGTCGAGGTGACGGCCCGCCGCACGGCCCAGGACTACGCCCGCGTCGTCCAGGCGTTGGTCGACGTCCGCTATCCGACGGCAACGACGATCGTGCTCGTGCAGGACAACCTCAATACGCACGGCCCGGCGTCCCTCTACGCGGCCTTCCCGCCCACCGAAGCCCGCCGGCTGCTGGCCAAGCTGGAGTTCCACTACACCCCCAAGCACGGGAGTTGGCTCAACATGGCCGAGACGGAGCTGAGCGTGTTGAGCCGCCAGTGTTTGCGCCGCCGCATCCCGGAGGCCGGTATTCTTGCCACGGAGGTCGCGGCCTGGGAGACCGCGCGCAACACGACGAAGGGCAAAGTGCGCTGGCAGTTCACCACCGCCGACGCGCGCATCAAGCTCCAGCGGCTGTATCCCGTCATCCAATCGGTCAACTCCGCAGTGGCGGTGGACTAGGCTACATCGGGAGCCGAGGCGCCCCGGTCGGCCCGCCGCCTGCTGCCGCCCTCTTGGGTACGTCAGCCGAGCCGGCTCCCGACGCCGAGCCCGAGCGTGGCGGCGATCTCGGCGGCCGCGAGCTTTTCCTTGGTGCCGTCGATGCGGGCCTTGGCGGGGCGGACGGCGCCCGCACCGGTCGCGATGGTCATGCCCTCGGGGCCGACCGCGAGGATCGCCCCGGGAGCGCCGTCCCCTTCGACGCGGCGGCTGTCGTAGAGGCGCAGGCGCTTCTCGCCGACGGCGGTATGGGCGCCGGGTTGCGGGTCGCAGCCGCGGATCAGGTCGTGGACCTTCTGCGCGGGTTTCGTCCAGTCGATGGCGGCGTGCGGGTCGCGGCAGAGGGGCTCGTAGGACGCCCTCGCCTCGTCCTGCGGCAGGCGCGGGGCGCGGCCGGCGTCGATGAGGGCGACGCTCTCGAGCACGAGCTCGACGCCGGCGGGAAAGATGCGCTGGTAATAGAGCGCGCCGGCGCTGTCGTCGGGACCGACCTCGATCTCGCGCTGGAGGAGGATCGGCCCCGTGTCGATGCCGGCATCGGTCCAGAAGACGGTGATGCCGGCCTTCGGGTCGCCTTCGATCAGCGTCCAGTTGATGGCGCTGCCGCCGCGGCGGCGCGGCAGGAGCGAGGGGTGGAAGCAGATCGCGCCCTTCGTCGGAATCGCGATCACGGCCTCGGGTACGATCAGCGTGACGTACGCGAGCACGATGAGCTCGGGCGCGAGGGCGGCGATCCCGGCGCGCACCGCTTCCGTCTTGTAGCTCGGCGGCTGATGGCACGGGATGCCCGCGGCGCGCGCCGCGCTCGCGAGGGGATCCGGCTTGCCGCCCGCGTCGGGAGCG
Organism: Deltaproteobacteria bacterium; assembly: GCA_020848745.1. Classification (NCBI taxonomy): domain Bacteria; kingdom Pseudomonadati; phylum Myxococcota; class Myxococcia; species Deltaproteobacteria bacterium. The sequence goes on from JADLHM010000020.1 coordinate 1,396, forward strand.
CAATACACGGCGGCGACGTCGTCGCCGCGCGCGATCAATCCCTGCAGCACCTTCTCCGCGAACGCGGCTTGCCCGAAGAGCACGATCCGAAGCGCCATGGCGACGATCCGTTAGCAGAGCGCCCCGGACCGCGCCACGCGCCCGGGTCAGTTCGATGGGAGGCGACGCGGGACGAAGCCGATCCGTCTTCGTCGCCCCCCATAGAACTGACCCGCTACCCACCGATCACGGCCGGGCGCGCGCCGCGGCCCGACCGACGGCCCGTGTCGGCCCTCCCGACAGACGCCGTGCGCGATCGGACGCGCGGCGACCGCGGTCGCGCGTGCGGCGTGCGCCGGCGCGGGCCTCCGCCGTGGCATCCCGGTTGCACCGGAGCGCACCCAAAGGAGACCCGCCATGCCGGTCAAGCACGCTCTCTTGGCGCTCCTCACGGAGCGCGACCTCACGGGCTACGAGCTGAAGCTCCGCTTCGAACGCGTCCTCGGCGAGTTCTGGCAGCTCAACTCCGGGCAGGTGTACTCCACGCTCGAGCGGCTGCGCCGCGAGGGCATGGTCTCGCGCACGCGCGTCCACGACGGCGACGACGTCGCGCGCGCCGCGTACGCGATCCGCCCGCGCGGCCGCCAGGCGCTCGCGGACTGGATGGCGGCACCGGTCGGGCGTCTGCGTCCGGTGCGCGATCCGCTCTTCGTGAAGCTCGCCTTCTGCGATCCCGGCGACGTCGAGCGGGTGTTGCGGAGCTTCGCGGCCGAGACGCGCCGCTACCGCGAGGCGACGGAGACGCTGCGGGCCCTCGTCTCCCGCGAGCCCATGTCGCACGGCGGACGCGTGCGCTGGCTCGTCGCCGAAGCGGCGCGGCGCAGCTATCAGGCCCAGCTCGAGTGGCTCGAGTACGTGCCGCGCTGCCTCGGCGAGCGCGGACTGCCGGCGATGCGGCGCGACCCGCTGGCGCTCCGCCGCGCGCCGGCGCCGCCGGGCGAGGGGCGCGGAGCGGTCGCGTGAGCACGCCCATCTGAAAACACGTTTCGCACCGCCCTGCCCGGCCGCGCGAGCGTGTGCCAACCGATGCGTTTCGCGTTGATTTCAGCGGCGCGGAAGCGTGTCTGCCGCCGCCGCGCCGGCGCGCCTCCGCACCCCGGACCTCGCATTGACAAGGAGGGACGAACCCACTAGCGCTAAAACGCCTTTCCAAACGCACTCCCATGGTCCGGCGCGAAAAGTCCAACTACATCATCCGCTCCGTCTCGCACGCGCTCGACGTGCTCGAGCAGTTCTTCGGCGACACCGACGAGCTCGGCGTGACCGAGCTCTCGAAGCGCTTGAAGCTCCACAAGAACAACATCTTTCGCCTGCTCGCGACCCTCGAATCGCGCGGCTACATCGAGCAGAACAAGGCGACGGAGAACTACCGGCTCGGCCTGCGCAGCCTCCACCTCGGGCAAGCCTACGTGAGCCGCATGGGGCTCCTCCGCCAGGCCCGGCCGGTGATGGAAGGGCTCGTGAAGCAGACCCACGAGAGCGCCTACGTCGCGGTCGCGCGCCCGGGCGGCATGGTGCCGCTCGAAGGCGTCGAGGCGGACCAGCCGGTGCGGGTCGTCTCCACGATCGGCGAGACGCTGCCGCTGCACGCGACCGCCGTCGGCAAGACGCAGCTCGCCTTCGCGACCGAGGAGGAGCAGAAGGCGCGCCTGCCCGAGACGCTCAAGCGCTTCACCGCCAAGACCGTCACCGAGCGCGGCGTGCTCCTCCAGCAGCTGAAGGCCGCCGTCGAGAACGGCTACACCGTCGACGCCGGCGAGCACGTCGAAGACGTGCGCGCGGTCGCGGTCCCGATCAAGGACTACACGGGGCACGTGGTGGGCGCCCTCGCGATCAGCGGACCCGCCTATCGCCTCACCGCCGAGCGCATGCAGAAGGAGTTCGCGCCGATGGTCGTCAAGGCCGGCCAGGACCTGTCCGGGCGCCTCGGGTTCCACCCCTGAGAGGCCGCGTTTTCTTTCGCTAACGACGTTTGCCGCGGCCGCTTGACCGAATTTTTTCTACCGTGTTAGGTGGCGCGTTTTTCCCGCAGCCATTTCGAAGGAGGCCCACGCCGTGAAGATTCTCGCCACCGTCAAGCGCGTCCCCGATCCCGAGACCAGCATCAAGGTAAAGCCCGACGGCTCGGGCATCGTCGCCGACAACATCAAGTGGGTTGTGAACCCCTTCGACGAGATCGCCGTCGAGGAGTCGCTGCGCATCAAGGAGAAGGTGGCCGGCTCCGAGGTCGTGCTCGTGAGCGTCGGCTCGAAGGTCGTGCAGGAGCAGCTCCGCACCGGCCTCGCCATGGGCGCCGATCGCGCCGTGCTCGTCGTCGCCGACGACGGCCTCGAGCCGCTCGCCGTCGCGCGCGTCCTCGTGAAGGTCATCGAGAGCGAGAAGCCCGATCTCGTCGTCATGGGCAAGCAGTCGATCGACGACGACTCGAACGCGGTCGGGCAGATGGTCGCCGAGCTCCTCGGCTGGCCGCAGGCGACGTTCGCCTCCAAGCTCGAGCTCGCGGGCGACCAGAAGTCGGCCACCGTCACGCGCGAGGTCGACGGCGGTCTCGAGACGCTCTCCTTCGCGCTCCCCGGCATCGTGACCACCGACCTCCGCTTGAACGAGCCCCGGTACGCCTCGCTCCCCGGCATCATGAAGGCGCGCAAGAAGGAGCTGAAGGAGATCGAGGTCGGCTCGCTCGGCGTCGACGTCGCGCCCACGGTGAAGCTCGTGAAGATGGAGCCGCCGCCGAAGCGCCAGGCGGGCAAGAAGGTCGCCTCCGTCGAAGAGCTCGTCACCCTTCTCCATACCGAAGCGAAAGTGATCTAGGAGCCACCCATGAGCGACGTTCTCGTATTTGCGGAGCACTCACACGGGAAGTTTCCGAAGACGACGCTGGTCGCGTTCGCGGCCGGCAAGGACGCCGCGGCGAAGCTCGGCGGCAGCTGCCACGCCGTGGTGATGGGCGCGGGCGGCCTCGACGCGCTCGCGAGCGAAGCCGCGGCGTACGGCATGAAGACCGTCTTCCAGGTCGAGCACGCGCGGCTCGAGCACTACGTGGCCGACGCCTACACGGCGGCGCTCGCCGACCTCGTGAAGGCGAAGGGCATCGGCACCGTGGTCGCCACCGCGACCGCGATCGGCAAGGACATGACCCCGCGCCTCGCCGCCCGCCTCGGCGCGCCCCTCGCCGCCGACATCACCGGCATCAACGCCGACGGCTCGGTCGTGCGGCCGATGTACGCCGGCAACGTCTTCGCGACCGTCAAGCTCGAGGGCGCGCCGCGGGTCATCTCCGTCCGCGCCACCGCATTCGACGCGGCGGCGAAGGACGGCGCGGGGAGCGTCGAGAAGGTCGCCGCAACCCTCGACGAGAGCGCCCTCAAGACCAAGTTCGTCGGGCTCGAGGAGATCAAATCGGATCGTCCCGTGCTCACCGAGGCGCGCATCGTCGTCTCGGGCGGCCGCGGCCTCAAGAACGGCGAGAACTTCAAGATCGTGCTCGAGCCGCTCGTCGACGAATTGGGCGCCGCGATGGGCGCGAGCCGCGCGGCGGTCGACGCCGGCTTCGTGCCGAACGACCTCCAGGTCGGCCAGACGGGCAAGGTGGTCGCACCCGAGCTGTACATCGCCGTCGGGCTCTCCGGCGCCATCCAGCACCTCGCCGGCATGAAGGACTCGAAGGTGATCGTCGCCATCAACAAGGACGAGGAGGCGCCGATCTTCCAGGTGGCCGACTACGGCCTCGTCGCCGATCTGTTCAAGGCCGTGCCCGAGATGAAGGACGCGGTCGCGAAGCTGAAGCACTGAGGCCGGGCTTCCCGGTGCGTTTTGCGCGACGAGCGGCGGCGGCGCTCGTCGCGCTTTGTGTGACGACGGCCGCCGGCGCGCGCTTCGCGTCGAGCGCCGGCGCGGCCGCGCTCGACGCCCCGCTCTACCGGCCGATCCGCCGCCTTTCGGTGCCCGAGAACGGCGGGCACTTCGGCGCCGCGCTCGCCGTGGTCGGCAGCCGCCTCCTGGTCGGCGCGCCGAATCTCGGCACCGCGGGCAGCACCGATGCGTACGCCTACCTCTTCGACCCGGCGACGGGCGAGCTCGTCCACGAGCTCGCGGTCGAGGTCGGCGCCGACCGCTGGTGGCAGTTCTCCGTCGGCGCCGTCGGCGAACGACCGCTCGTCGGCATCGCCCCCGGCGACGAGGCGGACGGACTCGGCGGCTCGGTCACGGTCTTCGGCGAAGCGGGCGGCCCGATCCGGACGATCTGCTGTCCGGGCGCGGTCGCGATCGGCGTCGGCGAGGACGTGCTCGTCGGCGGCGCCGGCGGCGGCTCCCTCTACGATCCCGCGACCGGCAACCTCGTCCGCACGTACACGATCCCCGACCCGAGCCGCCGCGGCGTCCTGTCGTTGGCGCGCGTCGGGCGCACGACGATCCTGATCGCCGCCGCGCAGCCCGTCGGCGTCCACATGTTCGACGTGCGGACCGGGAAGCAGGTCGGATTCGTCGGCACCCGCCACGGCGATGCCCGCCGCTTCGGCTCGGCCATGGCGGTGAGCGGCGCGACCCTCGCCGTCACCGAGATCCCGCAGGTGAACGTCTTCGACGTCGGCTTCGGCCTCTACCTCGGCACGATCGACCCGCCACCCGGACTCGGCGGCGCGTCCTTCGGGGCATCCCTCGCGTACGCCGGCGGGCTCCTCGCGATCGGCGCGCCGTCGGGCGGGGACGCCGGCGCCGTCCACCTGCACGACGCCGGCGGCAACGTCTTCGAGTCGCTGCCGGCGGACGGCGCCGGTCCGGGCTTCGGACGCGCGGTCGCGGCGCTCGGCCGCAGCGTCGCCGTCGGCGCGCCGACCGACGACGGCGGCGAGGTGGTGATCTTCTCGCCGTGCGGCGACGGCGCCGTGGACGCGCCCGTCGAGCAGTGCGACGACGGCAACGCCGACGGCGCCGACGGCTGCGACGCGCAGTGCCGCATCGTCCCGAGCGGCGGCGACTGCGGCGACGTCGACGGCAACGGCACGCGCTCGGTGAGCGATGCCGTGCAGATCCTGCGCGCCGCCGCGCAGCTCGATTCCGCGTGCACGCCCGCGCGCTGCGACGTCGACGGGAGCGGCACGATCGGCGTCACCGACGGCGTGCAGATCCTGCGCGCCGCGGCGGGGCTCCCCTTCACGCCGGACTGCGCGGACCGCACGGCGCCCGAGTGATCGAGCCGCACATTTCACCGCACATTCCCACCTTGACAGTCGCGCGCCCGACGCCGACGCTAGGAAGTCCATGCGCCGCCCCCTCGGACGCCTGATCGCCGGCCTCGCCCTGCTCTGCCTGTGCCCCCGGTCGGCCGCGGCGGCTTTCTACCTGGTCAGCATCAGCGAGATCGGGTCGGGCTTCCTCGGCGACCCGAACGTGCAGTTCGTCGAGCTCCGCCTGGACGCGGCCGGCCAGACCGATCTCGCGAACACGCGCCTCACCATGTTCGACAAGGACGGCGTCGCGGGCGTGCTCCTGCTGACGCCGAACGGCGTCGCGAACGGAACGAGCGGACGGAACGTGCTCTATGCGACCGTCGAGTTCGCGACCGCCACGGGCGTCACGCCCGACTTCGTCATCCCCGCCGGCGTCCTGCGCCCGAGCGGCATGGTGTGCTGGGGCGCCCCCGACGCGAGCCCGCCCGATCCCTCGTCCTGGGACTTCGACAAGCCCGAGAGCTACGGCGACTGCGTCGCGTACGGCGGCTACGCCCACGCGACCCGCCCGCAGTCGGGGACGGCGACGAGCCTCCTCCCCGGCAACGGCGCCCAGTCGCTGGCGCGCACGCAGAACACGGGCGCGTCCGGCGACAACGCGGCCGATTTCGCCCTCGCCGCCGCGACCGCGTGCAACAACGCCGGCGCCTGCGCCTCGCTCGTGCCGCAACCGACGCCGAGCGCGACGGCGACGCCGAGTCCGGCGCCCGGGAAGGCGGAGCGCGCGTGCCGCCGCGCCGTCATCAAGGCCGCCACCAGGTTTTCCTCGGCCTACGTGAACGCGCGGGTCGCCTGCGACACGGAGCGCCTCAAGAACAAGATCCCCGGTCCTTGCCCCGACGCAGCGGCGCTCGCCAGGGTCGCGACCGCCGCCGTGAAGCGCACCGTCGCCATCACGAAGGCGTGCGGCGCGCTCCCGCCGTCAGCCGCGGGGTTCGGCGCCGCCTGCCCGGGGCACACCGGTGCGTGCACGAACGCCATCGCGAGCGTCACCGACGTCTCGGCCTGCCTCGACTGCGGCCTCCGCCGCGCCGCCGATGAGCTGCTGACGCTCGCGTACGCGACCGCGCCCGACCCGGGCCTGCTCGGCTGCCAGCGCGGCTTCGGCAAGGCGATCGCCGCGCACTATCGCGGCGCCGCGGCGCTCCTCGCGCGCTGCGAGGACGGCGCGGCGCGCGGCAAGATCGCGGGCTCCTGCCCCGACGCGAAGACCGCGGCGCGCATCGCCGCCAAGGAGGCGAAGCTCCGCACCACGCTCTGCAGGGCCTGCGGCGGCGACGACAGGCAGTGTCACGGCGCCCCCGACGTCGCGCCCGCGGCGCTCGCCATCACGTCGTGTCCGGCGCGAACCATGCCGGGCGGCGCCGCCTGCGGCGCCATCCCCATCACCGACCTCGCCGGCGTCGCGAGCTGCGCCGCGTGCGTCGCGGCCTTCGACGGCGCGTGCGCGTCCCAGCTCGCGGCGCGGCCGGACGCGTTGCCGGCGGCCTGCAGCGCGCCCTGAGCGCCGCGGTCGACGGACCATGCGCTCCCGCGCGCTCGCTCGCCTCGCCTCCGTTGCCTGTCTTCTCGCCCTCGCGCCCGCGCTCGCCGCCGCGGCCCCGCCGAAGCGCCGGGCGGCGCATCCCGCGCGCACCGTCGACCAGTTCGTCGCGCGCGCCGCCGGCCGGAGCCTCGCCGGCATCGAGCTCAGCGATCTCGCCCTCCAGCGCAGCGGCGACGCGTCCGTCCGCCGCCTCGCGCGCCGCGCCCACGACGAGCACGTCCACACCTACGACACGCTCCTCGGCGTCGCGACCGGCGCCGGCATCTCGGCCGCCCCTCCGGAGACCATCGACCTCGAGCAGCGCGCCATCAAATCACGGCTGTCGGCGCTGCACGGCGCCGCCTTCGATCGCGCCTACGTCGAAGCCCTGCGCGCCAACGACGAGCGCGACATCGCACTCTACCGATCGTTCGCGGCAGCGACGAAGGACGAAGCGCTGAAGGCGTGGGTCGCCGAGCAGCTGGCGACGATCCGCCGCCGCCGGCAGCTCATCGCCGGCACCGCCCGCGAGATCGGCGGTTGAGCGCTACACCAGGCTGCGCTCGATCATCTCCATGACGTCGAGCGCCTGCACCTTGTCCTCGGCATCCTTCGCCTTGATGCCGTCCCCGATCATCGTCATGCAGAACGGGCACGAGACCGCGACGACTTCGGGATTGGTCTCGAGCGCCTGATCGGTGCGCAGCAGGTTCACGCGCTTGTCGGCATCCTCCTCGATCCACATGCGGCCGCCGCCGGCTCCGCAGCACATGCCGGCCCGCCCGTGGCGCTCCATCTCGTTCGGCATCTTGCCGGTGACGGCCTTGATGGCCTCGCGCGGCGAGTCGTAGATCGAGTTGAAGCGGCCGTAGTAGCAGGAGTCGTGGTACGTGACCGCCTTGTCGGCGAGGCCGTTCCGCTTCACCTGGATCTTCTTGTCGGCGAGCAGCTGCTTCACGAGCTCGGCCGCGTGCACGACCTCATAGGCGCCGCCGAACTGCGGCAGCTCGTTCTTGATCGTGTTGAAGCAGTGCGGGCAGTTGACGATCACCTTCTTCACGCCCGCGCCGTTCATCTGCTCGACCAGCATCTGCGCCATCGACTGGTAGAGGTACTCGTTGCCGAGTCGGCGCGCCGAGTCGCCGTTGCAGAGCTCCTCCTTGCCGAAGATCGCGAAGTCGATGCCGGCGCGATTCAGGATCTTGGCGAAGGAGATCGTCGTCTTCTTGTTGCGGTCGTCGAAGGCGCCGCCGCAGCCGACGTAATAGAGCCACTCGGTCTCGGGATGCTCGGACCAGCGCTTGATCTCGAAGGGCAGCCCCTCGGTCCAGGCGTCGCGCTTGTCGGCACCGAGGCCCCACGGATTCGACTGGGTCTCCATGCCCTTGAAGACGCGGTTCAGCTCGGCCGGAAAGCGCGCTTCCTCTTGAACCAGGTGGCGGCGCATGTCGACGACCTTGTCGACGTACTCGATCATGACCGGGCACGCTTCCTCGCAGGCGCGGCAGGTGTTGCAGCTCCACAGCACCTCGTCGTGGATGACGCTCTCGTCGCCGACGACGTTCTTGCCGACCTCGGGCAGCTCTTCACCTTCGGCGGGCTTGGACGCCGCAGCGCGCTTGGCGATCAGCTCGTCCTGGACCTCGTAGAGGTAGTCGCGCAGGTTCAGCATGAGCTGGCGCGGCGCGAGCGGCTTGCCGGTGAGTGTCGCCGGGCAGTTCGACGAGCACCGTCCGCACTCGGTGCAGGTGTACATGTCGAGCACCTGCTTCCAGGTGAACTGGTCGATGCGGGAGGTGCCGAAGGTGGTGCCGTTCTCGAGATCCATCTTCGAGAGCGCGCCGAGCGGCTCGAGCTTCCGGAAGAAGGTGTTCGGGAGGCCGGTGATGATGTGGAAGTGCTTGGAGAGCGGCAGGAGATTCAGCATGAACAGGATGAGGAGGTTGTGGCCCCACCACCCGATCTCGGAGAGCATGCTCGCGCCGCCGGCCGAGAGCGGCAGGACGCTCGCGAGCGTCGCCGCCACGGGCGTCCACTGGCGCTCGAGCTCGACGTGCTCGACCCCGGCGTGCGCGATGTAGCGGCCCGCCTCGAAGCAGAGATCGGTGAGCATGATGCCGCCGATGCAGCAGAGGATGACGATCGCCTCGACGTGGTCCTGGCCGGCGAGCCGATCCTCGGCGGGGCGGAAGCCGTAGAGCCGGTGCGGGTGGAGGATCAGCCAGCGCGCGAGCGCGTAGCCGATGCTCACCAGCACGAAGACCTCGATCAGGTCCTTGAGCAGGAGGTAGGGGCCGCCGAGCATGTCGGCGCCGAGGAGCGGCAAGTGGAAGTCGACCCCGAACCAGCCCTGCGCGAAGGCCGTGGCGACCCGGAGGCCGAGGATCGTGAAGCCCCAGAAGATGAAGAAGTGCATCCAGCCGGCCGACTTCTCGCGCCGGTCGATCAGGAACTTCTTCTGGCCGAAGCCGATGACGAGCAGCGCCTGGATGCGCTCGGGGATCTTGTCGAAGAGATTCGTCCACTTCACCGATTGCAGCACCCGCGCCCGCCCGTAGAGGGTGCGCAGGAAGAGCCCGAGGCCGACGGCCACGAGCACGGTGTGGATGGCGAATCTCGTCCAGAAATCCATTGAGGCTCCTTTGCCGAAATGCGGCCGCGGGTCGCGGCGGCGCCCAGGTTCGCGTTTTTGTAAAGGATCGCTCCCGGAACGGCAAGGCGAAGAGACCGCTCGAAACCTTCGGCGCAGACGCGCTATGACCGCGGTGGGGCCGACGCCGATGGCCCCTCGCGGCACGCGCCATGGCCTTCATCGCCTTCACCCTGGGAACGCTCACCCTCGTGATCGGGACGATCGGTGTGGTCGTTCCGAGCTGGATCGCCGCTCTGGCGATCGTGCTCCACGGGCCCTTCGGCCTCGGACTCGCGGCCGCCGTCCGGCTCGCGCTCGGCGCGGCGCTCTTCATGGCGGCGCCGCAGTCGCGCGCGCCGGTCGCCTTCCGGGCGCTCGGCGCCGTGACGTTCGCGGCCGGCATCTTGACGCCGTTCATGGGGGTCGAGCGTTTCGATGCGCTCCTCGACTGGTGGGCGGCGCTCGACCCGTGGCTCGCGCGCACGTGGTCGGGGTGCGGCGCCGTCGTCGGCGGGCTGATCGCCTACGGCATCGTCCCCCGCGACCTGCGCTGAACGCGTCGCCGATTCCCGTCGGCGCGACGACCGACCGGGTCGCGCTCCGAAGAACGAGAAGACCGCCGTCCGACGCCGGAGCCGAGGCCCCGCGTATCGGGCGGTTTGTCCCGCGCGTCCGTGATGGCATCGCGCTTGCTGGCCTCGACACGTCGATGATCCGCGACCTTGTGATCGGGATGGCCGGCTCGGGCGGCGACGGGATCGTGAGCGCCGGCGAGTCCTTGATCTCCGCCTGCGCCATCGAGGGCTACCACGCCATGATGACGAAGAGCTTCGGCTCGCAGATTCGCGGCGGCGAGTCGTCGTGCCGGATCCGTCTCGCGACGGCACCCGTCTTGAACCCCGGCGGTGCCCTCGACGTCGCGGTCGTTCTCAACTGGGAGGATTTCGCGAAGTTCGGCGCCGAGCTGCCCGTCGATCGGCACACGATCGTGCTCTACGAGGAGCGGACCGGGGTCCCACCCGACGCGCTGCCGCTCGCCGTCGCCCCGGCCGAGGCGTTCGCGGTTCCCTTCGGCGACATGGCGCGCAAGGCCACCGGCAACGAGAAGGGCAAGAACAGCGTCGTCCTCGGGCTCCTCTCCGGCTGGTTCGGCATCCCGCGCGACGCCATCCTGGCCGGGCTGCGGAAGAAGTTCGCGTCCAAGGGCGAGGCGCTGGTCGCGGCCAACGAGGCGGCGTTCGGCCTCGGCGTCGCCTTCGCCGAGGCGCACCCGCTCGCGACGCCGCGGCCGATGGAAGCGCCCACCCGCGGCCAGCCGAAGCTGCTCGCCGACGGCAACGACATCTGCGCGGCCGCTGCGATCTTCGCCGGCTGCGACTTCTTCGGCGGCTACCCGATCACGCCGTCGACCGAGGTCATGCAGTTCTTCACGCGCGAGGTCTGGAAGTACGGGGGCGTGGTGCTGCAGGCCGAGGACGAGATCGCCGGCATCGGGGCCGCGCTCGGAGCGTCGTTCGGCGGCAAGAAGGCGATGACCGCGACCTCGGGCCCCGGCATGTCGCTCAAGACCGAGATGCTGGGCCTCGCGACGATCGCCGAGCTGCCCCTCGTGATCGTGAACGTACAGCGCGGCGGGCCGTCGACAGGGATGCCAACCAAGTCGGAGCAGGCCGACCTCTTCCAGGCGATCTTCTCCGCGCACGGCGACGTCGTGCGGCCGGTGCTCGCTCCCACGTGCGTCGCCAATACGTTCGACGTGACCGTCGAGGCGTTCAACGTCGCCGAACGGTACCAGACCCCGGTGATCATCCTCTCGGATCAGGAGATCGCCCAGCGCAAGGAAGTGATCGACCGCATCGACACGTCGCGCTTCACGCTGGTCGACCGCCTGCGGCCGACCGCCGCCGAGCTCGCCCCGTACGAGCGCTTCCACGCGACGCCGGACGGCATCAGCCCGATCGCGCACCCGGGCATGGAAGGCGGCAGCTACCTCGGCGCCGGCATCGAGCACACCGCGCACGGCGATCCGACCGCGAACGGACGCGTCCATCAGGCGATGAACGAGAAGCGCCACCGTAAGCTCGATCCCTTGCGGACGCGCGACGACCTCTTCACCGTCCACGGCGACCCGCGGGCGCCGCTCGCGCTCGTCGCGTGGGGCTCGGTCGCGGGCGTGTGCCGCGAAGCCGTCGCGCTCGCCGAGGCCCGCGGCCTCGGCGTCAAGCTGCTCGCGCCGCGGCTCCTCTTCCCGGTGAACGAGGCCGTCTACGAGCGCTTCTTCGCCGGCGTCCGCGCCGGGCTCGTCGTCGAGCAGTCCTACCTCGGACAGCTCTACCGCGTGCTGCGGATGGCGGTCGACGTACCCGCCGTGGTCACGCCGTTCTGCCGGTCCGGCGCGAACCCCTTCGCGGCGGCGGAGGTCGTCGAGCGGCTCGTCGCGCACGCGCGCGCGCTCGCGAACGCGAACACGCACGCGGCGGCCGAAGGAGCACGACCATGAACCTCGTCGCCAAGGACTTCAAGAGCGACCTGAAACCCATCTGGTGTCCGGGCTGCGGCGACTTCGGCGTCCTGCAGGCGATCTACCGCGCCCTCGCGACGATCGGGCGGCCGCCGCACGAGATCGCCTTCGTCTCCGGCATCGGCTGCTCGTCGCGCATCCCCGGCTACACGACCGCCTACGGCTTCAACAGCGTGCACGGACGCGCGCTGCCGATCGCGCAGGGCTTGAAGCTCGCCCGCCCCGAGCTGCTCGTGCTCGCCGCCGGGGGTGACGGCGACGGCTTCTCGATCGGCGGCGGCCACGTCCCGCACGCCGTGCGGCGAAACGACGACCTCACGTACATCGTGATGGACAACCAGACCTACGGCCTCACCAAAGGTCAGCTGTCGCCGACGAGCCCGCAGGGCCTCCGGACCGTCACCTCCGCGTACGGCAGCCTCGAGCTCCCCGTGAACCCGCTCCTCTACGTGCTGGCGTACGGCGCCGGCTTCGTGGCCCAGGGCACGCCCGCGGACATCGCCGGGCTCACCGAGATGATCGAGGCCGCGATCCGCCACCCGGGCTTCGCGTTCGTGAACGTGCAGTCGCCGTGCGTGACGTACGGCGAGGAGGGCCAGCAGATCAAGGCGCACAAAGCGACCATGCAGAAGCTCGCGGATCTCGGCCACGATCCGACGAGCCGCATCCAGGCGCTCGACCGCGCGCAGTCCTACGGCCGCGAGCTGCTGACCGGGATCTACTTCCAGGACCCCGATCCGCCGCCGACGCTCGGCGCGCTCGTGCGCGCGCGGCAAGAAGCGATGATGGCGACGGCAAGACCACGCGCGCAGATCCTCGACGCCTTCGTCCAGCACTGACGCGCAGGAGGGCGCGATGACCCCGACCCGGAACATCGACTTCGCGACGCTCACGATGAAGGACGCCCTCGATCTCGCCATCCTGATCGAGGAGGAAGCCTACGACCGCTACAGCGAGCTCGCCGACCAGCTCTCGCAGCACGACACGCCGGAGGCCGCCCGCTTCTTCCGCTTCATGATGGCGAACGAGGAGAAGCACCGGGCGGCGCTCGCCGAGCGCCGGGGCGTGATGTTCGCCGACGCGTCGTGCGGCGTGACACGCGCCATGATCTTCGACGTGGAAGCGCCGGACTACGACGAGGTCCGCGCCTTCATGACCCTCCGCCAGGCGCTCGAGACGGCGCTGCGGGCCGAGCAGAAGGCGCACGCGTTCTTCGTCGCCGCCCTCGCGCACGTCGCCGATCCGACCGTCCGGACGCTCTTCGAGGAGCTCGCCGCGGAGGAGGTCACGCATCAGGACCTCGTGCGCCGCGAGCTCGACAAGGCGCCGCCGGATCCCGCCATCGCGACGGACGAGTTCGCCGACGATCCGGCCGGCGAATGACTTCGCAGGTTGCTGAAAAAGGGCCATCTGCCGCGTTGCTCCCTCCTTCGCTTGTGCGGCGTAGCTCCGCTACGCCTCCGCGCTCAGTCGGTCGCGCCTTGCAGCTGACCCTTTTTGAGCAACCTGCGGGGGCTGCCCTCGCGCCTGGTGTGAAGCGTCGCTGCGCTCCGCTCATTGCGTGTTAGTTTAGAGCATCGCGACGGCTTCGATCTCGACCAGCATCGACGGGACCGCGAGCGCCGAGACGACGAGGTAGGTGCTCGCCGGCCACTGGCCTTCCTTGAACCACTTGAGGCGTGCCGCCGCGACCGCCGGGCGGTAGGACGGGTCGGTCACGAAGATCGTGATCTTCACCACGTCGTCGAGGCTTCCCCCCGCGGCCTCGACGACCGCCTGCAGGTTCTTGAAGACCTGCTCGGTCTGTGCGGCGGCGTCGCCCTCGCCGACGAGCTTGCCGTCGGCATCGAGCGCCACCTGCCCCGAGACGAAGAGGGGCGTGCCGCTCTTCTTGATCGCGTACGAGTAGCCGGTCGGCTTCGCGAGGCGCGGCGGATTGATCACGGTCTTCGGCATGGGATCTCCTTTCGGGACGGCGGCGCCCGCCGGGCCTTCCAGGTCGCCCGCGCGTCGCCGCTCACGCGCGTCTTCTGGCGCGGCCGCAGCGGGCATGCAACCGCGGCAGGCAACCCCGGCTTGACGGCCGACCCCGCGCCGTCCCATGAACGGCGCGTGACCCTCGACGATTGGTACGCGGGCGACCGGCGCGAGTCCGTGCGGCTCGCGAGCGGCCCCTGGAACGTGTTCACGCGCATCGAAGGCGCGGGCGGGTGGTGCACGCTCTTCCACGGGTTCCCGACGTCGTCGTGGGACTGGCACCGCGTGTGGCCGACGCTCGTGGCGCGCCGGCGCGTCCTCGCCTTCGACTTCCTCGGCTTCGGCGACTCCGACAAGCCGGCCGACCACGACTACACGCTGATCGAGCAGGCCGACCTCGCGATCGCGCTCTGGCAGCGACACGGCGTCACGCGCACCGACCTCGTCGTCCACGACTACGGCGTCTCGGTCGCCGAGGAGATCCTGGCGCGCCACGCCGAGGGTGGCCTCGGCGTCGAGCTCGCGAGCGTCACCTTCCTGAACGGCGGCATCTACCCCGACCTCCATCGCCCGCAGCCGTCGCAGGTCATGCTGCTCGATCCCGAGCAGGGGCCGAAGATGGCGGAGCTCGTCACCGCCGAGACCTTCGCGATGGCGCTCCGCCCGACCTACGCGCCGACCCGCCAGCCGAGCGACGCCGACTTCGCCGACGCCTGGGCTACGGTGGCGCGCCGCGACGGGCACCGCATCGGCCACCGCCTGATCCAGTACATCCGCGACCGCGAGCGACACGCGGCGCGCTGGGTCCGGGCGCTCGAGACGACGACGGTGCCGCGGCATTTCCTCTGGGGCATGCTCGATCCGGTCTCGGGCGCGCACATGGCGGCGCGGATCGAGGAGCGGCTGTCGGACCGCGCCGACGTCGAGCTCGTGCGGCTCGACGACGTCGCGCACTGGCCCGAGCTCGAAGCGCCCGAGGTGATCGCGCGCCACCTCGAAAGGATCCTCGCGTGAGCGTCTCCGTGACCCGCACCGCGACGCAGCCGACGCTCGCGTTCGCCGTCGAGGTCCGCGACAGCCGCGGCTCGAGCCGGCACACCGTCACCGCCGATCCGGCCCTCGTGGCGCGCCTGGTCGCCGGCCGGCGCGTCAGCGACGAGCGCTTCGTCGAGGCGGTCTTCGAGTTCCTCCTGGAGCGCGAGTCGAAGGATTCGATCCTCCCCCGCTTCGACGTGAGCGTCGTGTCGCGCTACTTTCCGGAGTTCGAGGGCGAAATCGGAAAGTATTTCCCGTGACCGAGAGCCCCGCCGTCCGCCGCATGCCGCTCGCCCTCTGCCGCGCCCTCGCGGCCGCCGCCCTCACGCTCGCGCTCAGCGTGTCCGCCTGCGCGAGCGAGCCGCGCGTCGTCCTGCATACCGCGGGCGGCGACGTACCGGTCACCGTAGAGGTCGCCGCGACGCCGGCCGAGCAGTCGCTCGGGCTCATGTACCGCAAGCAGCTCGGCGCCAACGCCGGCATGCTCTTCGTTTTCGACGCGAACGTCGAGCATCCCTTCTGGATGAAGAACACGGTGCTCGCCCTCGACATGCTCTTCCTCGGCGAGGACCGCAAGATCGTCGGCATCGTGAAGGACGCCGTACCGTTCACGACCACGTCGCGGACGGTCGGGGTGCCGTCGCGCTACGTGCTCGAGGTGAACGCCGGCTTCAGCAACAAGCACGGCGTCAAGACGGGCGACCGGGCGACCTTCGAGAACGTCGCCGCCGCGCCCTGACGCTCTGGCCTTTTCCTCCTTCCCACATTAGGTAAACCGCTCCCGCATGCCGAAGACTAGGACCAGCGCCAAAGCCGCCTCGACGCCCCCTCCCGCCGCCGTGCCCGTTGCCCCGACGCTCGACGACCCCTTGAAGGACGCGAGCGGCGCGGCGCCGCCTCCGGCCGGCCCCTACGACCTGGCGGTCGCGGCCGGCGAGGAGCTGCGGCGGCGCCCGTACGCGGCCTCGGGCGTGCTCCCGACCCTCCGGCAGCACGCCAAGGGACGCATGACGGTCTGGGAGCGGATCGACGTGCTCAAGGACGCCGGCACCGAGCCGACGGTCTTCTACCAGAACTGGGGGAAGAACCTCGACGGCGCCTCACTCGTGACCGCGGTCGTCCAGATCGGCGGGCGTGACGTCGCGCTCTACGGCCACGACTTCACGATCCGCGCCGGCTCGATGGACGCGACCAACGGTCGGAAGCTCGCGAACCTCATCTATCTCGCCGGCAACCGCGGCATGCCGCTGATCGGCATGAACGACTCGGCCGGCGCCTACGTGCCGGCCGGCATCGGCGGCCTCGACGGCTACGCCGAAGCCTTCACCGCGCTCCGCAAGATCAGCGGCATCGTGCCGAGCGTGATGTGCATGTTCGGCTACAACGCCGGCGGCGGCTCGTACCTGCCCCGCCAGGGCAGCTTCATGATCCAGCCCGCCGACACCTTCTTCGGCCTCACCGGTCCCGGCGTCATCAAGAGCGTGCTCGGCGAGGACGTCACGCCCGACGACCTCGGCGGCCCGAAGGTGCACGGCGCCTCGGGCGTCGTCGATCTCACGGTCGCGGACGAGGTCGGCGCGCTCCGCACCGCCGAGCGCCTGCTCAGCTACCTCCCGAACTCGAACGCCGTCGCGCCCCCCGTCGAGCAGACCTCCGATCCGATCGACCGCGCCACGACCGAGATCGACGTCATGCTGCGCAAGGCCTTCAACTCGCCGACCGGCTTCAACACGCCCGTCGACGTCTCGATCATCATCGAGCGCATCTGCGACCACGGTGACTACTTCGAGCTCCAGCCCGACCGCGCCCGCAACGCCATCACCGCCTTCGGCCGCCTGAACGGCAACGTCGTCGGCTTCGTCGCCAACAACAGCGCGGTCGCGAGCGGCCAGATCGACGTGGACGCGGCCTTCAAGATCGCGCGCTTCGTCCGCTTCTGCAGCCTCTACAACACCCCCGTCGTCTTCATCGAGGACACGACCGGCTTCCTCCCCGGGAAAGACCAGGAGAGCCGCGGCATCGTGCAGGCCGGCCGCGCCATGCTCGACGCCATCATCGACCTCCGCACGCCGCGCATCCTGCTCATCCTCCGGAACGCGTTCGGCGGCGCCTACGCCGCGTTCAACAGCTACGCGACCGGCGCCGACATCGTGTTGGCGCTCCCGACGACGCGCGTCGCCGTCATGGGCCCCGCCGGCAAGGAGTACGTCTACAAGGACGAGCTCAAGCAGGCACGCGCGGCCGCCGCCACGCGCGCGAAGGCCGGCGAGGACGAGGCGACGATCGCCGAGTGGCTGAAGGGCCAGGAAGGCGAGCTCAACCAGCGCTACGAGCGCGAGCTCATGAACCCGCGCGAGGCGCTCAGCCTGGGCTCGATCTCCGAGATCGTGATGCCGGCCGACCTCCGCCGCGTGCTCGGCCAGAACCTCGAGTTCCTGCTCCGCCACTACGTGCCCGGTCCGATGACCGGGGTGCAGCGCGAGTTTCATTGAACGCGCGGCGCACGCGCGCCGGAACGCTCGCCGCGCTGCTCGCGATCGGCGTGCCGAGCGGCGTCGCGCCCGCGCCGGCAGCGGACGGCCCGGCGTTCGACGCCTGGCTCGCGGGGTTCCGGCCCCGCGTGCTCGCGCGCGGCGTGTCGGCCGCGACGTTCGACCGGGTCGCGGCGGGCCTCGCGCCCGACCCGCGCGTGCTCGACGAGGTGCGGAATCAGCCCGAGTTCCGCGAGGAGCTCTGGCAGTACCTGAATCGCCGCGTGTCCGAGTGGCGGCTCGTGACCGGCAAGGAGAAGGCCGGCGAGCATGCGGAGCTCCTCGCGCGCATCGAGCGCGACTACGGGGTGCCACCCGCGGTGCTCCTCGGGCTCTGGGGAATCGAGTCGGCCTACGGCGACCCCATCGTGCAGAAGAACCACGCGCGCCCGGTCGTTCCCGCGCTCGCGACACTCGCCTGGCGCGAGCCGCGGCGCCGCGACTACTGGGCGCGCGAGCTCGTGAACACGTTCGTGATCGTCGAGCGCGGATGGGCGGCGCCCCACGACCTTCGGGGCTCGTGGGCCGGCGCCATGGGCCACACGCAGTGGATGCCCGACACCTGGCTCACGCTCGGCATCGACTACGACGGGGACGGCCGCGTCTCGCCCTTCGGCTCGCCCGCCGACGCGCTCGGGTCGAGCGCGCGCTTCCTCGTGCGTCGCGGCCACTACCGGCGCGGCGAGCCGTGGGGCACGGAGGTGCGGCTGCCGACGGGGATGCGCGAGCGGGACGGGTCGCAGAGCTACCGCGCCTGGGCGAAGGCCGGCATCAGCCGCGCCGACGGCACACCGTTCCCGCGTCCCGACGCGACCGCCCGCCTCTGGATCCCCGTCGCCGGCGGACCCGCGTTCCTGCTCGAGCCGAACTTCTACGCCGTCCGCTCCTACAATCCGTCGAGCAACTACACCCTCGCGGTCCTCCACCTCGGCGACCGCGTGCTCGGCGGCGCCCCCTTCGTGCAGGCGTTCCCCGGCAGCGAGCGCCCGCCGACGCTCGCCGAGCTCCAGGAGATCCAGCGCCGCCTCACCGCGCTCGGCTACGACACCGGCGGCGTCGACGGCCGAGTCGGGAACCAGACGCGACTCGCCGCGCGCCGCTTCCAGCAGCACATCGGCGTGACGCCAGCCGACGGCTACGCGGGCGTCACCCTGCTCGCGAAGCTGCGGGCAGCCGAGCAGCCCGCCGCCCCCCAGCGCCGCGGACCCCTCGGCGATGGGCGCGAGGCCGCCACATGAGAATAGTGGACCGAAATCCACTTTACTCATGAGTAAAGTGGGGTACACTCCACGTCGTGGACCGCCGCACCCGCTATCTCGAAAGCACCGTCAGCTCGGCCCTCTCCCGGAAGATGGCGTTCATCGGGGGCGCGAGACAGGTCGGCAAGACGACGCTCGCGCTGACGCTCGTCGGCCGCGAGGCCACCGAGGCGCACCCGGCCTACCTCAGTTGGGACGATCCGCGCGATGCCGCTCGCCTCCGCCGCTTGGAGCTCCCAGCCGCCGAGCCCCTTCTGGTCCTCGACGAGATCCACAAGTACGCGCGCTGGAGGAACCTCGTGAAGGGCCTCTACGACAAGGAACGGTCACGCCGCCATGTCGTCGTCACCGGCTCGGCGCGGCTCGACTACTACCGAAAGGGCGGCGACTCGCTCGCCAACCGCTACCGATACTTCCGCCTGCATCCGTTCTCCCTGGGCGAGCTGAACCGGACGCCGGCGCGCAGCGACGTCGAGACGCTCCTGCGGTTCGGCGGGTTCCCGGAACCCCTCCTGCGCCAGGATGAGCGCGAGCACCGCATCTGGCAACGCGATCGCGTCTCGCGTGTGGTGCGACAGGACCTTCGGGATCTCGAGCACGTCCGCGAGATCTCACTCGTCGAGCAGCTCGTCGACATGCTGCCGGCACGGGTCGGCGCACCGCTCTCCGTGAAGAGCCTGCGCGAGGATCTCCAGGTCGATCACAAGACGGTGGAGCGTTGGCTGACGATCCTCGAGAACCTCTACCTGTGCTTCCGCATTCTGCCCTTCGGTCCTCCCAAGGTCCGGGCCGTGAAGAAGGAGCGCAAGCTCTATCTCTGGGACTGGTCGATGGTCCCGGACGACGGTCCCCGCTTCGAGAACCTCGTGGCCGCGCAGCTACTCAAGTACTGCCACTTCGTGGAGGATGGCGAAGGACACGTCATGGAGCTGCGCTTCTTACGGGACACCGATCGCCGCGAGGTCGACTTCGTCGTCCTGAAGAACCGGCGGCCCCTCTTTGCCGTGGAATGCAAGAGCGGTGACCGCGCCCCGAGCCCATCCATCCGCTATTTCGCCGAGCGCACGGCCATTCCGCGCTTCTTCCAGGTCCATCTCGGCGACCGGCATTTCGACACCGGCCCCGTGACGGTGCTCCCGTTCCGGACGTTCTGCCGCGAGCTCGCTCTCCCCTGACGGCAACCAACGAGGGAAAATGCGCTGCGCCATCGCGGCGAGCACCGACGGCAGCTCGAGGTACGGCACGATCTCGACCTCGACCTCGACCGCACCGAAGCAACGCCGATGCGCGGTCGTACCCTTGAGCGACACCAGCAGCGTCCGGCCGCGAGGTTGCGCCGCGGCTTTCCCAGGGCCTACCTGGCGCCGTCGCTGCAGGCGAGCTTCGCCTGGCGGGAGGATTTCATCCGGACCTTTCTGGCGCGGGATCTGGCCGAGCTCGGAGTGCGCGTTCCCGCCACCACGATGCGCCGCTTCTGGACGATGGTGGCCCACTGTTCCGGCGGCATCTGGAACGGATCGGCGATCGGCAGCTCGCTCGGCGAGTCGCATACGACGATACGCCGCCATCTCGATGCCCTGTCCTCGGCACTGGTGGTGCGCGTGCTGCAACCCTGGTTCGAGAACCTCGCTAAGCGGCAGGTGAAGTCCCCGAAGGTCTACGTACGGGATTCCGGCCTGTTGCATGCCCTGCTGAGTGTGCGCTCGCAGACGGACTTGGACCGGCACCCTCAGCTCGGCGCGTCCTGGGAGGGCTTCGTCATCGAGCAGCTGCTCGCGCAGACACGACCCGGGGATTCGTACTACTGGCGCACACAGGCTGGTGCCGAGCTCGATCTGTTGCTGCTGCACCGGGGGCAGCGATGGGGTGTGGAGGTGAAGTACGCCGACGCGCCCAGACTCACGCCTTCCATGACCACGGCCCACGACGATCTGAAACTGCACCGCCTGCTCGTCGTGTATCCGGGTGAGCGCAGTTATCGGCTGGCGCCCAAGGTGGAGGCCATGCCCATGCAGGCCGCGGTGGAGTTGCTCCACGGCGGTCGAGGAGGGCCGTGGTGACGACGTCCTGGCCGGGAAGGTCGGGGCCGTCGCGGCGGTGCGAGATGGCGCACCCTCGCGATCGGTACTTTTCGCGGCGGGAACCCCGGTGTATCGGTCGACCCGTGTTCTCCAGCGCCCCTTCGCGTTCCGAGCGGCGGCATCGGCACCTTCATCGGGTGGCGCTCGACAAGCTCGCAGCCCACCCCCACCTCCGAGCGGAATGTCTGACGTTGGTCGAAGCCTGGATCGCGCGCCCCGACCAGGCGCATGCTCGTCCATGGTTGGACGAGTGGAAGCGCATGCTCGCCGACTGGTCGATCGACCGCATTCGAGACGTGGTGCTCGACCCCGAAGGAGGGCAGACGCTTCGCCGCTGCTCACCGCTCGCGCCTGTGCTGTCGCCGCGGGAGCGCTGGGCGGCGTTCGATGAAGTGAATGCGGACATCGTGCGCACGCGCGACGACGACACCTCCTGCGGTCACTCGAAGTCGACATCGCTCCCAAGCAGCATCCGGAGCGGGAAGCGCTCATCGAAGGCTCGATTGGCGAGCTGAGCCCCTTTCACCGGACGTTCGGATTCTACGTCGACGGCGTCGACTTGGACGCGATCGTTCTTCCGGATGGGTGGGCGGCCCGACTCGTCGTCGTCGACAACGCCAACACGAACGACTTTCGCGGGCTGTGCCTCGAGCCGGGAGACCTGGCCGTCAGCAAGCTCGCCGCCGCGAGACCCAAAGACATCGCATTCGTCCGTGTCCTGCTGCGGGAGGGCATCATCTCTCGCGAGACGCTCGGTGATCGGCTCGCAGCGACGGCGGCGATCGAGCCGAGTCGCGCGGCGCACTTGCTGGATCTCATCGCCGACTCTCCGTATAGGAGCAGCCCATGAGTCGTCAGTTCGGCGTGATCCGCCAGATCGCCTTCGTCGTTCACGACATCGAGCGCGCGCTCGCCTACTGGACGGAGACGCTCGGCGTCGGGCCGTTCTTCTTGCTGCGCGATCTCCGCCCCGACACGTTCCGCTATCGCGGCGCGCCTTCGCCACCTCCGGCCGTCACGGTCGCCTTGGGAAACTCGGGCGACGTGCAGATCGAGATCATCCAGCAGCACGACGACCGGCCGAGCGCCTATCGCGACTTCCTCGCGAGCGGCCGCGAAGGCCTGCAGCACGTGTCGTCGTGGCTGACCCGCGCCGAGTACGATGCCACCTACGCGCGCATGACGGCCGCCGGCGTCCCGGTGGCGCACGAGGGCGCGCTGCCGGGCGGCGGCGTCCGCTTCGCCTACTTCGCGACCGACGCTGCCGCGGCCGGCGGCATCATGTACGAGATCGCCGACGCCGCCGAGCCGCTGGTGTACCCGATGATGCGGATGATCGCCGACGCGGCGCGCGACTGGGACGGCGGCGAGCCGATCCGCGAGCTCCGGCTCTGACGCGAGCGGCGCGATCTCGTCGACTCGTGGCGTCGATCGACGAAACGAGCCGGCGTTCAGCGACGGACGTCCTTGCGATGCCCGACGTTGTAGACCGTTACTTCGTGCCGCTCGTCGTCGATGAGGTAGACGATTTGGTAGCCGTCCTGTCGGATGCGATGCCGATCCGTGTATCCCGCGAGTTTCTCGGATCCGGCCGGCCGGGGATCGGCGCCGAGTGACCGGATCCGCGCGACCACGCTGCCGATCGGCCTTGATAGGCAAGGCCCCGACCTCCTTTGCGGCCGACGCCTTGAGCCGCAGCCTATAGGCGGCCATGCCGCTTCATGCTCTGGACGAACGCGCGAACGACACGCCCTTCTCGGCCTTGCGTTGCGCAAACGAGGCCAGATCCTCGGCATCCTCGGCGAGGACGATCTGGACCGCTTCATTCACCATGTCCGAGATCGAACGGTCGAGCGACGCCGCCTTCAGCCGGAGGGCGCGGTGAACGTCCGACGCGAAATAGATCGTCGTGCGCTTCTGAGTCTCCACGACCTGCAGCATGACGTCACGACGTCAAGATGACACGCTGGAGACGAACCCGGAGCACTCGTGAAGGGAGCGGGAAAGTTCGACGACTTTCAACTCGCCCGCCGGAGCGGACTAGAGGCAGCTACAACCCGAGTCCCGGATCGGCGTGCCTTGAGCCTCGAACTCCTTCGGCTCGATCCCCGTCTCTACGGCACGGATCAATGCGGCCGCTTTCTTGACGGTACGCTCGTACTCGCGCATCTCGTCGGCAATCTCGTCTCCTCCATGGGCGCAGGGCGTCCCGGTGAGGAGTAGCACGGCAAGCACCCAGCGTCGTCGCCAGCGCGGCCATTCCACCCTTCGCCATCGCCACATTGCGCAAGTCCTCCCACAACGACGACCCGCGCGCCATCTTCCCGCGCCACGCGCGGTCCGGCCGCGCCCGGAGCCCGTGACCCCGACGAACGACGAGGGACCGACGCTGCCACGCGCTTGACTCTCCGCATCCCGCCGTCGAGAGTCGCCGCCGACCCGCATGTCGACCGAACGCCAGTACGCACTCGGAGCCCTCTTCGGACCCGCCAAGTTCGACATCGGCCAGTTCACGCCCTACGCCGGACGGCTCCGGATGCGGGTCGTCGAGGTGGGACCGGGATTCGCGACGCTCGCGCTCCCCTACGACGAGGAGCTCGTCGGCGATCCGCAGCGGAAGGTCGTCTTCGGCGGCGCCGTCACCGCGTTGATCGACCAGGCCTCGGGAATCGCGGTCGCCTGCGCGATGGACGAGCTCCTCGCGATCGCGACGATCGACCTCCGCGTCGACTACCTGCGCGCCGCCGAGCCGGGGCGCGAGATCGTCGCGCGCGCCGACTGCTACAAGCTCGGCCACAACGTCGCGTTCGTGCGCGCGACCGCGTGGGATGCGGACGAGCACGATCCCTTCGCGAGCTGCCTCGGCACGTTCATGGTGGGCGCCAACAGCGGCGGCAGCCCGTTCGGCGGCGTCAAGAGCGCGAGACCCAAGCCGTGAACCGTCTCGTCGCGGCAATCCCGTATGCCCGCCTCCTCGGCATGGACGTCGAGGAGACCCCCGGCGGCATCGAGTGCGTCCTGCCCTTCGCGCCCGAGCTGATCGGCAACACCCGCCTGCCGGCCATCCACGGCGGCGTCATCGGGTCGTTCCTCGAGATGACGGCGATCCTGCGCCTCGTCGCGGAGAGCGGCCTCGACAACGTGCCGCGCCCGATCAGCTTCACGATCGACTACCTGCGCTCCGCCGGTCCGCGCGAGACCCGCGCGCGCGGCGAGATCTTCAAGCTCGGGCGCCGCATCTCGCACGTCCACGTGATCGCCTGGCAGGACGAGCGCGACCGTCCCATCGCGGCCGCGAACGGCAAGTTCCTGATGGCCTGAACCCCATCGGGAGGCGATCCGTTCGCGCCGCCATCCCCGCGAATGGTGATGGCAGCATCGCGTAAACCTGAGCCGGTCACCGGATCTGGGAGCGTCGGCTAACGCGTACAGTGTCAACCAGGCACGGAAACACCGCCAATGCGGTCTCCCCAATATCGCCTTCTACCGACCCGAGACTCCCGTCACCTACCGAGTCGTCGATCGAGCTGTCCCTCGGGGACGCGGGCAACTGCTTACACTTCCCCGACCGCCCGGCGAAACGGATTGCCTCAGAATTCGCCGGCGGCCTTGTACTGCTTGTAACTGTTGGTCTTCGGGGTCACGTAAGCATCCTCGAAGCACGCGCCGTTCTCGGACTGGAGTTGGACGCGGAGCGGACTCGGGAGCGACATCTTCGGAAGCGCGAGGCCCGCGCCCTTGCCCTTGAGGCTCTGTGACGAGATCTCGTCGCCCGCCTTCATCTTGATCTGGGTGACGCCGCCGTTGGCTCCTGTCTTCTCCTTGTACGCCAACGTGTCGTCTGTCGCCGTCCAGCACGGATTGTTTTGGCAGATGCCGCCCGCCGGCACCGCCGAGGCGACCAGGATCTTCGGCTCGAGCCCCGAGACGTCGAAGACGCAGAGCGCGTAGTCGTCGCCGCCGTCGGGAACCGGATCGCCGTACTCCGAGAAGAGCAGGAAGTCGCCCTTCTTGATCTGCCATTGGAGCTGATCCTTGGCGTCGATCGGCGAGTCCTTGATCTGGAGCGCGGAGGCGCCGAGAACGTCGGTCGAGCGGCAGGACGCTCGGAGGTCGGCGACGCAGCCCGTCTCGGCGTCGCACCGCTCGCACGCGCCGCACGTGACCGCCGTGCCTCCGCCACAGACGCCTGCGGTGCACGTCGTCCCCGTCGTGCAGAGTCCGGCGCCCGCGCATGTCGCGCCGTCGCTCTCGAGCTGGCAGCCCGCGTCACAGCAGTCACCCGCAGTCGCGTTCCCGTCGTCGCACGTCTCCGCACCGGCGACGATGCCGTTGCCGCAGGCGGTCGGCGTGCAATTGGCGTCACAGCCGTCGCCGCTCGTCGGATTGCCGTCGTCGCAGACCTCGCCCGGCTCCGTCACGACGTTGCCGCAGGTACCGGCGAAGAAACGGGAGAGCGTCGCGGCGCCGGAGCCCTGGTTCACGAAGTCGGGAAAATGCGAGGCACCGGCGACGATCGCGCCGTCGGAGGCGAGCGCGGCGCGATTCGGAAGCGCGCCGGCGGGGAGCGAGTCGTCGAGGCGAATGCCACCCGCGCCGAAGCCGGCGTCGAGCACGCCGGTGCTGTCGTAGCGGACGATCGCCGGCACGGCGGTCGAGATGAACGAGTGGCCGAAGAGCACCAGCTTCCCGTCGCCCTGCTGGACCGCATCGGTCAAGAAGTCGTCGGCGCCGACGGCGAGATCGGTCGTGACGATGCCGCCGGCGCCGAAGGTCCCGTCGAGTGCCCCGCCGGCGTCGAGGCGGACCAGAAAGAAGTCGTCGGTCGCGGGTCCGACGATCACCTGCGTGCTGCCCGCGATGACGATCGAGTCGTCCGGCCGCACGAACAGCGCCTTGGCGCGCTCGTAGGTATTGGCGCTGTCCATGTCGACGACGGTGACCCCGGCCGTGCCGAACATCGCATCGAGCGTGCCGTTCGTGTAGCGCGCCACGGAAAGCTGTGAGGTGAGCCCGGCCATGTCGGTGCCGCCGCACGCCACGACCAGTTTGCCGTCACTCTGCAGCCCGATCACGGGACTACTGATGCATCGGATCGGTCCCGTTCGGCGGCCGCCGCTTCCGAACGTCCCGTCGAGAACGCCGGCCGCGGTGTATCGAGCGAGGGCGACGTCGAAGGTGTTCTCGATTGCCCCCGCGGCGATGATCTTGCCGTCCGCTTGCTGCACGAGCGCCGTGGCCGTCGCCTCCGCACTGCCGCTGAACTGATGCGTGAGCGTGCCGCCGGAGCCGAAGGTGGGGTCGAGGCTGCCGTCGGCTGCGAGCCGGGCGACCGCGAAGGAGTCGATCGTGGTCGAGATGAAGCCGCTGTCGTCGAACACGGACTTCGCGCCCGCGACGACGTAGGCACCGTCGGACTGGCGGAGCAGCGCGGCCGGGCGGTCGATCGCCCCGAAGCTGATGCGCGTGAAGCCATTCGTGCCAAAGGAGGTGTCGAGGGCACCGTTGCCATCGACACGGCCGACGACGAAGTCGTCGGCCGTCGCGCCCTGCACGGGCAGGAGGTAGTCGTTCATTGCCATCGCGAATACCGCGGCACCGCCCGTATCGGCGACGATGGCGGTCGTGGCCAGCGACACCTCGGGGCGGTCGTGCGACGGGACGGTTTCCGTGAAGCTCGGGTCGAGCGAGCCGTCGCTCACGAGCCGGAAGAGCGCAACGTTGTTGCTCAGGTAGTCGAACGTGTCGTAGCCGCCCTCGGGATCGGGGTCGATCGCGGCGTTGGCGAGCACGAGCGCCTTGTCGTCGGGCTGGATCGCGACGGCGACGCCCTCGTGGATGCCCTTGCCACGCGGCAGATCGCCGGCGTCGAAGGTGTCGTCGATGGTGAGGTCGGCGTTGAAGCGGGTGCAGAGCACGTCGTTCCCCTGCGTGCCGGCGGTACCGACGGCGACGAGCTTCCCGTCACTCTCGCGCGCAAGGCCGCGGAAGCCGTCGGTCGAATTGCTGCCGACGAGCGTATGGCTCGTGAGCGTCAGATCCGTTGCGAGGCGGAGGACGATCGCATCGTCGCTCGCGCCGCCTGCGGCCGTGCCGGCCGCGACGATGGTGCCCGCAGGCTCGACGACCACTGCACGCGCGACCGGACGACCGATCGTGCTCGTGAGCACCGTCGCGATCCCGTCGGTCGTCGAGAGATCCGCGGCGAGGCGCATCACCAACACCGATTCCGCCAGCCCGACGCGATGCCGGCCGCCGACTAGAATGCGACCGTCGCTCTCGCGGGCGAGCGCAAACGCCTCGATCTCCTCGCCCGCGAGCCCGCTCACGAGCCCCCCGGTGTCGAGCGTGAGGTCACCATTCAGTCGAAGGACCAGGATGCGACGCACGCCGCCGCCCGTGACGTTCCCCGCAACGACGACCTTGCCGTCGGGCTGCACGAGAAGTGCGGTCAACTGATCGTCGCCGACCGCAGGATGCCGATACGCGTCGCCCGTCGGGAAGCCGTCGGCATCGAGCCGCATCACCTGCAGCCGCCGTAGCGGACCTTCGAGCACCGTGTTGCCGACGAGGAGCTCGCCGCCCGCCTCGACAGCGAGCGCGCTCGCGGCCGTGCCGTCGGCGTCGATCGCGACGAAGCCACCGAGCCCGAAGGTCGTGTCGACCGTGCCGGTCGCGGCGTAGCGCGCGACGGCGACCGCGCCGGTCGTGGTGCTCGTGATGCCGTAGAACGATGCCGACCCGGCGCGCTCGTCGATCGTCTCGGAGCCGGCGACGATGATGCGACCGTCCGCGAGTCGGAGCATTGCCGTGCCCTTGTCGGCGATGCCCCCCAGGCGAACCCGCTGGACACCGCCGGTTCCGAAGGACGTATCGACGTCGCCCGGTGCGGCAGAGGCGAGAGTGGCAGCGAGAGCCGTTGCGACGAGCGCGAGCGTGGTCGACGAAGCGCAATGCGACGAAACGCAATGCATGGAGCCCTCCGTATGATGCTCGAAAGGAAAGCAGCGAGCCTCGACAGTCGCACGCGGTCCGGCGGGAGTCCACGTCGAAATGACGACCGTACGCCCAAACTCCGCACCGATTCGGCGCAGTCGGTCCAAGATGGCGCACGTCCGGCTGCAGGCGCCGTGCGCGACGCTACGCGGTCACGCGGTCGGCGCACGACCGCTCGTGCGCTCGGGCAGCGCGAACGAGTTCGCCTTGCGTGCCCGTCCACCAGGTGTCACAGGACACCACGACGAAACGGGGTTCGATCACGATCAAGGAGCTGCATGCCCACACCGAAGGCCACGTGCGCCGTGCCGGACGCGGGCGAACACCGTTGGCCGTCACCGATCGCGGAAGAGTGGTTGCTGCGCTGATCCCACCGAACCTCCTTCCCCAACGTCGCCGCCGGCGAACCGTGCTCCCCGAATACGCTGCATTGCTCGCCCGTGGAGCATCGACCGACGTCCTCGGTGATCTCGATGCGGTGCGCGGCGAGCGTTAGCGACGCTGTTCTGCGACACATCCACCCTGGCGAAGTACTCTGCTTCCGAGCCGGAATCCGCTGCGGTCCGTGCCCGCTTGGACGCCGAGGATCAGGTGCTCCTGTCGGAGCTGGCTCGGGCCGAGCTCATGGGTGTCCTGCACCGGCGATTGCGCGAGCGAGAACGCATGAATAATCCAGGCTAACCGAGCGCGATTTCGCGGGCGACTTCGTAGGCCTTGATGTCGAGACCCTTCGGCTGGAGCGCAGCGACCGCCAGGTTGAACTCCGCCATGTGCGGGCTCACGAGGTGCGCCTTGATCGCATCGAGGGACTCCCAGCGCTCGACAACGCGGA